>JAZNAB010000018.1:0-22381 GCA_045586285.1 Candidatus Flemingiibacterium sp.
ACACTCCCCGCCCTCGTGGTGGGGTTTTGCTTTTGTGTCCACAAATGCAGTGCTTGTCAAGAAAAGTAGACGGACTTTCGGGGCTCACAAATCAAAGGCTCCCTCCGGGAGGGAGCTCCCGACGAAGTCGGGTGAGGGAGAGCGCGTTACGATAGAATTAGTACAAATTCAAAGTTGCGCGGGCTCCTTCCGTCACGCTATCGCGTGCCACCTTCCTCCCAGAGGAAGGCTATCTTATCGCCTGACAGTACACCTAAAAGGTGTAAAACACTATACCTTGCGGGGCAAGGCGTGTGAAAAAAGGACAGAGAATTTTCATATTCTCTGTCCTTTTCCGTAGGGGCGAACTGCGTTCGCCCGCGGGCGTTCACAGAACGCCCCTACAAGTTTAATTTCTTATCGGTAGGTAAACCTGCTTTATGGAAGGCACCCCTTACGCCTCATTTTTTTATTTACAAAATCGGTCAATATAGTTATCAATTGCGGCTCTGATTATGTTTAGCGCCGAGCTTTTGCCGCTGACTTCGTTAACGGCGGTGTCCTTATTTTCGAGGTTTTTATAAACCTTGAAAAAGTGCTGCATTTCGTCAAAAACGTGCTTTGGCAGCTCATCAATATCGGAATAATGATTGTATGTTGGATCGGAGAACGGAATTGCTATGATTTTTTCATCGTTTCTGCCGTTATCTATCATAGAAATTACACCGATTGGATAGGCTCTGACAAGAGTCATAGGCTCAATCTCCTCGGAGCAGATTAAAAGCACATCAAGGGGATCAAGGTCATCGCCGTAGGTTCTCGGTATAAAGCCATAGTTTGCGGGATAGTGAGTTGACGTATAAAGAATACGGTCAAGCATAAGCATACCAGTTTCCTTGTCAAGCTCGTACTTTTTCTTACTTCCCTTTGATATTTCCACAACACATACAAAATCCTCGGGACTTATTCGTTTTGGTGAAATATCGTGCCAGATATTAGACATATAAACTCCTTTTTTATGCTCCTATAAAAGCAGGCTGTCAATAGAGATAATATCTCCGGCGCCCATAATTATAAGCATATCTCCGTCTTTTAAATTTTTTCTTAAATAACTGCAAATTTGCTCGTTTGTAGGTAAATACAGTGCTCCCGGGATTGCAGCTGCAAGTTTTTCTGAGGATACCCCAAAGGTATTTGTTTCCCTTGCGGCATATATGTCCGCAAGAATTAAACACACGCCGTCAAAGGAAGCGGCAAACTCAGAAAACAGCTCGTGAGTTCTTGAGTAAGTATGGGGCTGAAAAACCACAAATACACGCTTAAATCCTGAATTAATAACGCCCGAGAGGGTTGCCTTAATTTCTGTCGGGTGATGGGCGTAGTCATCGTAAAGCGGAACTTTTGCACCGTTTTCAAGCCCGGAAACATAACCCCGCAATTCCATTCGTCGTTTAGCTCCGGTAAATCTTGCAAGTCCCCTTTTTATTGCTTCTGTATCCACGCCGGAAATATATGAAACAGCTGCTACCGCAAGAGAATTCATTATGTTATGTTTCCCCGTTACCGAAAGCTCGGCGTGCAGTAAAAATTTTCCTTCACGATATATATCAAAGCGAGGTTTGCCGTATTCATAAGAAATATTTTTTGCCGTGAAGTCGGCAGGGGAGTCAAGCCCGAAGGTTACAAGCTTTCCCTTGTAGTTTGCAAGTGCCGCCATAGTATTGCCGCAATCGCTGTTTGCAACCGCATAGCCGTCTGAAGCTATATTTGCATACTTTTTAAAAGAATCTTTTATTTGCTCTATGCCGCTGAAATAGTCAGGGTGGTCCATATCAATATTCAAGATAACCGCAATATTCGGCACAAAGGATAGAAAAGAGTCCTGGTATTCGCAGGCTTCCATTATAAAATGCTCCCGTGAACCGATTCTGTAGGCACTCATAAGCTCCGGAAGTACAGCGCCCGAAACGATTGTCGGGTTAAGCTTTGCTTCCAAAAAAACAGTTGAAATCATTGATGTTACCGTACTTTTACCGTGCATTCCGGCAACGCCGATACGGTTTTTGTGAGAGCTCATAAGATATCCGAGAAAATCGGCCCGATAAACACAATATGCACTTCCCTCTTTATCACGTTCAAGCGCACGTTCAAGCTCGGGATTATCCTTGCCGATAGCTGCCGTATATACGATAACTTGGGCGTCTTCTACGTGCGTGGGAGATAACTCATAGAAAATCTTTGCACCGTCATTTTCAAGAGTACGGGTAAGCTCAGAGGGAGTACGGTCGTAGCCGCTTACACAAAAACCCATTGACATAGAAATATGTGCAAGAGATGACATACTGATGCCGCCTATGCCGATAAAGTATATTTTATTTGATTTTTTTAAGATTAAATCAAGTTCATCGACTGAATAGCTTGTATACATCAGTTTGCCTCCGTTCGAATTTCAGTGTTAATCTTTCCCTTTAATAAGTATATCATATAATTGACTAAAATAAAAGTCTTTTTAAAAAATATATGTAAAAAGGACAAATTTTAATAACAAAAATAATTATATTCACAAATCATTTTTTAATGAGTCACGAAAAACTTGCTTTTATACCATACAAATTTCAAAAAATCTATGCATAATTTTCATATTTTGGGTGTATAATTGTTTTGTGGTTGATAAAGACTGACCAACATTATGATTTAGCCCGGCAAAAAGAATAGTTCAAGGAACATCTTTATTATGGCGGGTATTACGGAGGATTGAAATGGTTATAACCGATATTAAAGTGAGAAAAGTTTTTGACGACGGTCCTATGAAGGCAATTGTATCCGTTACTTTCGACGGTCAGCTTGCTGTTCACGACATCAAGGTTATTAATGCCAGGGACAAGTTTTTTATTGTGATGCCAAGCAGAAAGAATCCCGACAATACTTATCGTGATATTGTGCATCCGATTAATGCACAGTTTAGAGCATCTCTTGAAGAAGCGGTTATTGAAGCCTACAACAAAGAGCTTGAAAACATTGCGCTTCAAGGTGACGGCGAACAAGAGTCTGCAACCGAATCCGAATAAAAGAATAATGGACTGCCGCAAAAGCGGCAGTCCGATTTTTTATCTTTTTGGAAGATATTTAATTGGGTTTACTGTGTTACCGTTAAGTCTTACCTCGAAATGAAGGTGAACTCCGTATGCAACACCTGTTGAGCCCATATCTGCAATATGCTGACCTTGGTAAATGCTGTCGCCGTATCCGACGTGCATCTTTTCTAAGTGAGCATAAAGTGTTTCATATCCGTTACTATGCTTTATTCTTATGCTGTAACCGTAGGAAGGAGAATATCCTGCCCAAATTACCTCACCACCGTCAGAAGCGTAAATGGGAGAGCCTTTTTTGTCTGGCATATCAACGCCAAGGTGGAAATCACTTTTTCCGTACAAATCTCTCCAGCCGTAATAGGAAGAAATGCCTTTCGGAGCATCGCAAGGCCAAATAAATGTGCCCGTCGGAACTGCATCGGGAATTTGAACAGCACCGATTTTTACCACTTTGTCAATTGGAGCTGAGATAACCTTTTCGACTATAGCGTTTTTGGATAGAACCTTTCCGTCAAGTCCGTAGGTGATTTCGTAAGTCACCGTTTTGCTTCCCGAAACACCCTCGTTTACAACAGTATCGTTTCCTATAAAGTTGTCATAGTCATCAATGTATACCGTGTCAAAATAAATAACCTCGGTTATTGTTTCTGTTTTTACAAAAGTAAGCTCCAGGACTGCGTTTTGCTCGCTTTCTTCCGTTAAGCTTCTTGGTGCTTTGAAATTACCTGCCAGGCCGTCCATATTTACGGGGGCAGCAGCTGAAAGCGCACTGATTTGTGTTGTAACTTCCGTATAATTTACCTGGGAGTTATCTATATCCGATGGGGGATTTATCAAGGAATTTATTTCTTCTACAGAACGAATAAGCGACGTGCTACAAAGCTTTCTTTCGATTTCAAGATTATTTTCAAGACGAACATCGTCGACTGAAATACCGTTCTTTTCTGCAATTTGTGCTTTTATATTGTATAAAAGCATTTCAAGAGATTCGCCGCACCGATTGGCAGCAACTGTATCTCCGTCAATTTTGACAACATATGCAAGACAGTAATCATCGGAAATATTCTCTTCGAGAAGCCTTGCACAATCGTCAGCATCAAGAAGCTCCGGTGATTTTTTATGTACTAACTCATAGTCAGTATCAAAAAGGCTTGTATCTTGCCCATCGTCAAAATATTCTGCGCCAAAACGTGTTTTGGCAAGTTCCATTACGGCTGGCGATTCAACATATCCGATTTCTTTGCCGTTGATTTTTGCCATATAGACTACATCAAGAGAAGATGTACCCAATATATAGAAAAATACGCTGGCAGCGCAAACCGCCGGAACTGCAATGCTAAAAAATTTCTTTGCCGGTTTTTCAAGACACAGCTTGGAAATTTTACTTAAATTGAGCTTTATCATAAATAGTTGGCCCCTTAGAAGCTCACGTAATAGGGGCACTCCTTTCAGATTAGGAAACTTGCCGTATCTTAGTTATGGCTTGTTTCTTTTATTTCTTGAGGTCGGATTTTAAAGGGTAAGTTTACATATAAACAGCTTTTATTTTTAAAAAATTTATACTGTAAATGTGTGTACATTGTCTGTGCCGAATCACAGCAACTTAAATTACACTTGTATATTATAACCCATTTTTCCGAAAAAATCAAGCTTTATACAGAATTTTGTGAATGTTGAACAGATTTCCACTGTGATAATGCATAAACAAATTAACAAAACTTGTGCAAATCCACCAATAAAAATTGACATTTTTTTACATTTAGAGATTTTCCGGATAAAAACAAAGCAAAAAATAAAGCTCCCAATGGCGTATTTTCAACTTCCATAGGAGCTTTTTGTTATTTTTCATTTTTATGTAAGTCGCCTGAGGTGAATTTTATAGCACGTTCAACGGCATCTTTTGAGTTCCCCCAAGGTTCAGCGTCATATCTGTAGTCAAATTTTTTGCAAAACCAACTTACGTCCTCACGGAGTTGGTCAAAGTAGGTGTTTACAACTTCCGAAACGTCTTTATAAAAATCCCCGAATTTCTTTTTGGGGATTGCCCCTCTTGCTGTTTCGACAAATCTTCTGTAATGGGGCAGACAAATGTAGGGCTGAGCCTTAAGCTTTGCACGGAATTCCGAGTCCTGCTCCCACAGAAGAACGGCAGTTTCAAACATTTTTTCAAGAGAAAACTCTATTCTGCCGCAAACATAGCAGTTGTCTTCAAGCTTTTTCAGTCTTGCCATAGGCTCAACACCGACGCCCTTCAGTACTGAAAGTCCGCCGCCTTTGGTGTCGGCTCTTAATTTGTCAAGGTGGCTTTCAAGCATAAGCGCCATACCGAGCCGGTTCTTTCTCGTGAACATCATATCGTAATGGGTTTTACAAAAACCCTGCTCGTTTGTTTTGATTCTGACGTCCGGCTCCATCATAGATGCACCCAAAATAAGCTCAAGCTCGTTATTTTCAAGCTTATTGTAAAGAGCGCAAAAAGGGCAGCCGCAGCCGTGGTCGTCACGAGAAGCTTCAAAAGCCTCATTGACGGGTATTGTATAAATCTTCTCCATATAAACAGCCTTTCTTGTAAGGTTTATTGAGATTATAACTCTTGACTTATTACTATTATACATTTATAATATAAATAAAGCAAGAGTAATTTTTGAATTTTTGGAGGCAAACCAGATGCAGATAAAAATTTCTCCTTTTAAAAAGGACGGTATTCCTTTACTGAAAGTCAGCGGACTTTCGGATTTTGATATAGGAAAAATATTTGACTGCGGTCAATGCTTCCGTTTTGATCCTGTAGAGATGACGGAGCATAAGGCGGAGTTTGAGGGTGTTGCTTACGGAAGATACATTCGGATTATACAAGACGAGCCCGACGAGGTTATAATTTATAATTCAACAGAAGAAGACTATAATAATATATGGAAAAAATATTTTTCTCTTGATATGGATTACAGCCATATAAGGAAGAAAATCGGGGAAAATTTTTGCCTTGCGTATAAAGAAAAGGATAAGGTAATGCCGAAGGCTATGAAATATGCAGAGGGAATAAGGATACTCCGCCAAGAGCCTTGGGAAACGGTTTGCTCATTTATAATTTCACAAAACAATAATATTCCGAGAATAAAAAAGATAATTTCGGAAATGTCGAAAAAATACGGAGAGCCTATAAAACACGGTGCACTTACATACTATGCATTTCCAACGGCAGAGGTGCTTTATAGGGCGGGAGAAAGGGCGATTTTCGATTTAAAGACGGGATTTCGTGCGAAGTATATATACGATGCCGCAAAAAGAGTATCTACAGGTGAAACCAGCCTTGAGGATATTCTCAAAATGCCGTCTGAAGAGGTTGAAGCAGAGCTTTTGAAAATCAAGGGCGTTGGCCCTAAGGTTGCCGCTTGTGCGATGCTTTTCGGTTTTGGTAAAACTGAGGCTTTTCCAATTGACGTGTGGATTAAGAGGGTGCTTCAAAAGTATTATCCCCTCGGGCTTGATATTCAGGCTTTGGGAGAATATGCGGGAATTGCACAGCAATATCTGTTTTACTATGAGCGATACAATAAAGTATAAAGGTGCTTTATCTTCGGCAAATGTTAATTTTCCTAAAACACTTGCATTATGAGTGAAAATCTGTTATAATATATTAATGTCGGAGTTTATTGCCGACAGCATAAAGACAAGCTGTAAAATAAGGCCATACCAGCCGGGGAATTAGCGGTGCCTTGTACCTGCAATCCGCTGCAGCAGGGGTGGATTCCTTTAATAAGGGTTGATTTTGTGTGGTCTGTGCGTCAAAAATATATGTTGAAGATCAGGTCTTGCGCAATCGGAAGCCGTGAACCATGTCAGGTGGGGAACCAAGCAGCATTAAGCGGTCGCTCCGATGTGCCGTGAGGTTGCCGGATCGGAGTATATTTTGCCGTTTTCGCACATAAAGTCATTTCGAGTTTTAGGTGTATGGCCTTATTTTTCAGCTTGTCTGTTTATTATGGTGAAAGGACGTGGAGAAACTGCATCAGGCTTTATACAGAAAATGGCGTCCGCAGACCTTTTCCGACGTCTGCGGTCAGGAGCACATAACTTCTATACTCAGGTATGGTGTGGAGAATAATAAAACCTCTCACGCGTACCTTTTCTGCGGTACAAGAGGAACGGGAAAAACCACCTGCGCAAAAATTCTTGCCAAGGCGGTTAACTGTGAAAACACCGAAAACGGCAATCCTTGCTTAAAGTGCGCCGCTTGTAAGAGCGCCGATCTTTCAAGCTGTATTGATATAATTGAAATGGATGCCGCATCAAATAACGGCGTTGACGATATCCGTAAAATTCGTGATGAGGTAGAGTATCTTCCGGCCGAACTTAAGAAAAAGGTTTATATAATAGACGAGGTGCATATGCTCTCTCAGAGTGCCTTTAATGCTTTGCTTAAAACGCTTGAAGAGCCGCCCCCTCACGTTATGTTTATTCTTGCAACAACAGAACTTCAGAAAATCCCCGCAACAATACTTTCCCGCTGTCAGCGCTTTGACTTCAGACGTATTTCCGGTGACGTAATTGCTGCACGTCTTGAACATATTGCCTCAACTGAGGGGATTCAGCTTACTCACGAAGCGGCGTTTATGCTTGCACATCTTGCCGAGGGCGGAATGAGAGATGCAATATCGCTTCTTGAACTTTGTTCGGGCAATAACCGTGCCGTTAGCGCAGAAGTCGTTGAGGAAATTGCAGGAAGCGGCGGAAGAGCGGTTATTTCAAAAATATTAAACGCTGTTTGCGACAAGGATTATGACGTGATTTTTGAGGAAATCTCAAAAATGTATATGTCAAGCATAGATCTTGCGGTATTCTGGCACGATTTGATTGTCTATTTAAGAGATATGCTTGTTATAAAAACCACCAAAAACTGTGCGGAATATCTTGATCTATCCCCGTCACAGTATGAAGAAACCAAGGCGGTGGCAGACAGATTTTCACTTGAAACTATGGTGTTTTATTCAAAGCTTCTTGATACAGCCCTTATTTCAATGAAGTCGGGAAGTGCGTCTAAACGCTTGGTTGCGGAAATGACGCTTGTAAGAATGTGCGACGAGCGCTTTAGTACAACCAATGAAGCCTTGGCGTCAAGACTCAGCGCACTGGAAGATAAGCTTTTGTCAGGTTATACAGTAAAACAGCCGCCGGCGAAGACTTCTCCCCAGGTTTCGGAGAGGGCAAAGGACGAGGCAGATGTAAAACCTAAGACCGAAAAGTACGCTTGTATGCCAAAACAGACAGAAAACATAAAAAAGGAATACACAAAGCTTCCATATTGGGCTGACTTTGTAGATAAGTGTCTTGAAAAAGACCTTATGCTCGGCAGCTTACTCAGAGAGTCATCAAAGGGCTATCGGGTTAATACTGATGATTTTATACACATACGGACAAGCAATCAGATGGCACTTAAAATTATAACCAATATGTTTGATGATATTATGTCGCTGCTCAATACCTTTGAGGGCGGGGGACTTGATGCTTCTTCGGTAAAGCTTGAATATGCTCCCGAAAAGAAGGAGAGCAAAAATGATCTTATCGACACTATTGTCGAAAATGTTTAAAAATAATTGACTTGCCGGGGTTGCCGGCTAAATAAAATTGTAAAATATTTTTGTTATTTTAAATTGTATCAAAACATTATAATTTCAGAAAAGGAATGGTCAGAAGATGAAAGCACGTTTACCAAAAGGAATGGGCGGCGGTCCGCAGAATATGAGCGCAATGCTCAGACAGGCACAGAAAATGCAGGCTGATATGGAGGCTATGCAGGAGGAGCTTGATTCCAAAGAATATGAGGTATCTGTCGGCGGAGGAGCTGTCAGCGTAAAGATTACGGGAAAAAAGCAAGTTCTTTCTATTGATATGAAGCCTGAAATAGTTGATCCTGACGATATCGAAACCCTTTGTGACCTTTTGGTTGCCGCTGTAAATGAGGCGATTAAAAAGGTTGAAGATACAAACGCTTCCGAAATGCAGAAGATTACCGGTGAAATAGCTATGCCCGGTTTGTTTTAACTTAAATGGCTGAATATATTCTTCCGCTTGAAAAGCTTATTGAGCAGTTCCGGCATCTTCCGGGAATTGGGAAAAAGACGGCTATACGTCTTGCTTTTTCGGTGCTTGATTTTACCGAAGAGGAGGCTGCAGCTTTTGCAGATGCGGTTGTCGGAGCTAAGAGAGATGTTAAGTTTTGCAAAATATGCAAAAATATTTCCGACGAGGACGTATGCCCTGTTTGCCGTGACGAAAGTCGTGACCATTCAACCGTTTGCGTTGTAGAGGACGCAAAAGCAGTGTTATCGCTTGAAAAGGTTAAGGAATTCGGCGGAGTTTATCACGTGCTTCACGGTGTTATATCTCCTATGGCGAATATCGGGCCTGACAAGCTTAAAATTGCCGAGCTGATGGACCGGATTTCCGCCGGTGACGTGAAGGAAGTTATACTTGCCACAAATCCCACAATGGAGGGGGAGGCAACGGCAATGTATTTAACTAAGCTTATTAAACCTTTTAATATAAAAGTATCCCGTCTTGCTTACGGAATTCCCGTGGGAGCAGAGCTGGAATATGCCGACGAAGTTACACTTATGAGGGCTATTGAAGGCAGAAGAATGATGTAAAAACAAGTTTTTTTGGATAATTTTTGTTTATCTATTGACAAAATGAGAAAAATAATATATAATTAACAGGTTAGTACTTTGTATTTGTCACGATGGAGGTGTAATTATGCCTATTGATGTTCGCAAACTTCTTTCGGGGGAAACGAACAAAATTACGCTTGATTACGATTTTAGTCTTGACTCTGAGGATTTTTCTTTGGATACGAGTATTGACGGCGTAGTTTTTAATAAGCCTGCACATATAGGCGGAGAAATAATCAATATGGGCGGATACATAAGGTTATCTGCAGCGGTCAGCATCGAATATGATGCCGAATGTGCACGTTGCCTTAAGCCATTAAAACGCTTCTTTGAAGTAAGTTTTGAGCGCACGGTTGTAAATTCGGGAGAGCTTGTAAACACCCCGGAGGATCAGGCTGACGACTATATTGAAATTGTTGATGGACTGCTTTGTCTTGACGAGATGGCGGCTGAGCAGCTTATGATGGAGTTTCCGATGAAGGAACTTTGCTCGGAAGACTGCAAAGGGCTTTGTTCAAAATGCGGCAAGGATCTTAACGAAGGAGATTGCTCCTGTCCTAAAAAAGAAATTGACCCAAGACTTGCAGTTTTGCAAAAACTACTTGAAAAATAATTATTTTTGATGTATAATATAAATGTTATACAGTTAAGGAGGTGTCGTTAAATGGCAGTACCAAAGAAGAAAGTTTCCAGCGCAAGACGTGATAAGAGAAGATCAAATGTATGGAAGCTGGATATGCCGGGCATGACAAAGTGCCCTAAGTGCGGAGAATATAACCTTGCACACAGAGTTTGCAGAGCGTGCGGTACCTATAAGGACGAGCAGGTTCTCGACGTTGAGGCGTAAATTTATATTTGGATTTCGGGAGATGCCATACGGTATCTCCTTTTTCCGTTAATGGCATTATATTTTTTGCTTTGGGATATAATAATCATTAATCACAGCCCCTTGAGTTATTGCTTTGGCTGCAGCTTTACGGCATTGACATCGGCTTTTTTATGGTTTATAATAAAAATACAGAAGAAATGAGGGGGGAGCTTTTTGAATATTAAATATATCGGAGATACAGAGGGCGGTTGTGGGATAATAATGCCCTTTACCCTTTCATATAAAATAGGCGACACGCCTGAAGTTTGTATGGAAATAGCTCAAAGCCTTAAAAAAGAGGCGGAAGAGCTTATAAAAAAATACCCTGATCCTATCTGTATGTTCAGCGGTGAAGCTGTTTTGGAAATAAAACGTATTTTTGAATCTTATATAAAAAAACAGGGATACGAGCCGTGTGATGAAAGCGGAAGCCCCTTTTCTTTATATATCCTTGACGGAAATTATAAAAAGCATATTCTTTCAAATACAAGGCGCATATATGATAATGAGGACTTGTCGGAGCTTCTTGATTATGACGTTGCATATATGTGTGAGCTTGGATATATATTTTTTGGTACATATGTTGACGGCAGGGTTGTATCGGTTGCACATACCGATGCTCCTTTTGAAGACTGCGGGGGCGCTGTGGAAATCGGTGTTGAAACTGTTGTTTGCTATGAGGGCAGGGGATACGGCAAATCGTCGGTTGCGGCTCTTGCCGGTTATTTAAACAGCCACGGTACAGCCGCCCTATACGAATGTGAAGAAAAGAACATTTCATCGGTAAAGCTTTGCGAAGGACTTGGAGGCAGACTTACCGAAAAAAGACTTTATATAGTCGGAGTATGAAAGGACTGAAACAGATATGGCATATGATGCCGCTATGGTGTGCGCCCTGGTATGTGAGCTTGAGGACAGGATTATCGGCGCAAGAATTGAAAAAGTAAACCAGCCTGATAAGGACGGGATAGTTTTGCTTTTGCACCGTGAAAGAGAAAATCTTCGTTTTGCGATTTATGCAGCTACAAATAATCCGCATTTTAATATTACATCAAATGTTGCAGAAAATCCATTAACTCCGCCTATGTTTTGTATGCTTTTAAGAAAGCATTTGACCGGAGCAAGAATCTGCTCCGTAAAACAGCTTGGCTTTGAGCGGATTTTGGAGATTGGTTTAAACTGTTACGACGAGCTTGGTTTTGAAACCAAGAAGTATCTTATAGCTGAAACTATGGGCAAATACAGCAATATAATTTTGCTTAACGGTGAAAAAAAGGTTATAAGTGCACTGAAGCTTATTGACCTTGCAACAAGCTCTGTAAGGCAGATTTTGCCGGGCTTTGAATATGAGATGCCTGCGGTGCAGAAAAAACTGTCGCCTATGGAAAATTGCTTTGGGGATTATTCACGCTTATTTGATGAGGCGGAGAATATGCCCATTGAAAAGTTTATTTTGTCAAGGTTTTACGGGTTTGCGGCAATTACTGCAAGGGAAATTGCATACAGAGCAGCGGGCGGCACTGATAAACTTCTCTCGGATACAAACAAGAATAAACTTTGGGAGAGCTTATCTTTTGTTGTAGATACTCTTAAAAATAAAAAAAGCGAACCCTATATTGTTATTGACGAAAACGGGCGCCCGATAGAATATCTGTTTTTTGAGCCTCTTGAATACGCTGAGCACTGTACTGTTAAAAAAGTCGGCTCTTTCGGCGAGTTGCTTGACGAATATTTTGAAAAGCGACAGCGCGCCGAGCGTATGCACCGTCGCACTGCAGATATTTTGAGGATACTTACAAATGCAGAGGCAAGGCTTCAAAAGAAAATGGCACTTCAAAGAGATGACCTTGCAGAGTGCGGTGAAAAGGATACCTACAAGCTATGGGGCGATTTGATAACGGGAAACATTTACAGGCTTAAGAAAGGGCAGGATATGGCACTGCTCGAAAACTATTTCGACGAAAAATGCCCGACCATAAAAATTCCTCTTGATAAACGCCTTTCTCCTCAGCAAAACGCACAGAAATATTATAAAAAATACAACAAACTTAAAACGGCAGAAATCGAACTTGCAAAACAAATAAAACTTGCACAAACTGAGCTTGAATATATATATACGGTGCTTGATTCCCTTAGCCGTGTTCAGAATGAAAGCGATATTTCCGAAATAAGACAGGAGCTTTATCATTCTGGTTATGCCTCTAAAATGAAGAATTATATTGCTAAGAAAAATGCACAGCCTAAGGTTATGGAGTTTAAGTCAAGCGGCGGGTACAGAATACTGTGCGGAAAGAATAATCATCAAAACGATTATATCACAACAAAGGTTGCAAATAAGAGCGATTATTGGTTTCACGTTAAAAACCGGCCGGGCTCTCACGTTGTGCTTTGTTGTAATGGCGAAGAACCGCCGGAAGCAGATTTTACAGAGGCGGCAATGATTGCTGCATTTTATTCTGGGGCGAGTGAGGGCGTTAACGTTGCGGTTGACTACACAAAAATCAAAAACGTAAAAAAACCGGCAGGGTCAAAGCCCGGGTTTGTAATTTATACTACAAACTATACGGCGTATGTAACGCCAAGTGAGGCGGCTATTCTGGCAATGAGGTGCGAATAAGTCTTTTTTGCTTTTGGTGGGCAAACTGAGTTTTTTGAAAAGATAGGAAATACGCATAGTTTGGGGCTTTTTTTGGCATAGTATCAATAAAAACTGCGGCTCTGAAAAAGCAAAAATCTTCTTTGAAAATAAAAAATTTCTTCATTATTAAAAGAAAATTTTCAAAATATGTTATAAAACACTTGAAATTTGCAGAATAAAGCGGTATACTATTTTGTAAGGTGTTATTTTATTACCGAAAGGGGTTTCCTGCTTGAATGAGATAATTTACTATATTTGGCTTTCACTGAAAAACAGCACCGGTTCTGCCGACGCTGTAAAATTGCTTAAACATTTCCCTGAAGGTGCGAAGAAAATATACGAAACGGAACAGGCGGAACTTGCGGAAATTTCCGAATGTTCTTCTGGGTTTATAAACCGTCTTGCAGACAGAGATTTGACTGTTGCTGAGAGAATACTTGAATATTGCTTTTATGAAAATATTAGAATTATTCATTGCCTTTCGGAAAATTACCCCAAAAAGCTAAAGGATATCCCGAATAAGCCAATAGTGCTGTATGTTCGTGGAAATGCGCTTTCCCTTGATGACAAATTCTGCGTTGCGATTGTCGGAACGAGAAATATGTCAACTTACGGAAAGCATATGGCGTTCAGACTTGCAAGAGCGCTTATTGCTTACGGTGCGGTTATTGTAAGTGGTGCGGCATACGGAATTGATTCTATTGCAAATAACACAGCGTTGTTTCTTGATGAGCCTACGGTTGCCGTTCTTGGATCAGGTGTAAACGTGCCATATCCTTCATCTAACAAAGAGATGCTTGATAAAATCGCTGTGAAGGGGCTGGTAATAAGCGAATATCCCCCAAATTCACCGCCTAATGCAAGGCATTTCCCTTTAAGAAATCGAATAATCAGCGGTCTTTCTGATGCTGTGCTTGTTATTGAAGCGGCGGAAAAGAGCGGAGCAATTATAACGGCAAGGTATGCTTGTGACCAAGGGCGCAGAGTTTATGCCGTTCCGGGAAATGTCGGAGCTCCAAACAGCAGCGGCACAAACAGCTTAATAAGAGATGGCGCAAAGCTTGTTACACGGGCTGAAGATATTATCGAGGATTTCGAGGAGATGTATGATCTTGAAAAGCTTGAACGTGTAACCGAAAACGAACAATATATACGCTATGAATATAACAGCAGAATACCGGTTGCCAGAGAAAATCTTCAGATAAAGCCTGAACCGCCCAAAAAAGAGGCGGAACAAAAGCCTCAGGACGAAAGTCTAAAACGCAGGGTCTTTCCGAAAATAGAAAGAAAACCCCTGAAAATAAAACTGCCAATAGAAATTGCTCCGGTTTTGCCGACGGAAGTACCGAAGGGACTTTCAGAAATGGAACTAGCAATTCTTAATAAAATGCAGAGTGGCGTTGCGGTAACGGCGGATAAGCTCTCAAAATGCGGATTTGCTGCAGATGAAGTTTTGTCCGCACTTACAATGCTTGAGCTTTCGGGAGCTGTTGAAGCTTTACCCGGCGGAATATACATAAAGAAAATCTAAACTCATTAAAGGAGAAATACTCTCAATATGTCAAACCTCGTAATAATGGAATCCCCCACAAAAGCCGGAACTGTAAAAAGCTATCTTGGCTCAGGCTATAAGGTGGTTGGCTGTACAGGCCACGTAAGAGATCTTCCCAAAAGTGCACTCGGCATAGATGTGGAAAACGATTTCAAGGCAAAATATATTAATATCAGAGGAAAAGGTCAGCTAATCAAAGACCTTAAAAAAGAGGCAAAGAAAGCGGATAAAGTGTTCCTTGCAACTGACCCTGACCGTGAAGGAGAGGCGATTGCCTGGCATTTATCGGAAACTCTGGAGCTTCCGCCTGAAAAGATTAAACGTGTAACCTTTAATGAGATTACCAAAAAAGCCGTAAAGGCAGGAATGAAAACACCAAGACAAATTGATATGGGTCTTGTGGAGTCACAACAAGCAAGAAGAATACTTGACCGTATAGTTGGCTATAAGTTGAGTCCGTTTTTGTGGAAAACTATTAAGAGCGGACTTTCGGCAGGAAGAGTGCAGTCTGTCGCAACAAGAATAATCGTTGAACGTGAGGACGAGATAAACGCCTTTGTTCCAAAGGAATATTGGACTGTTGACGTTATGCTTGAAAACAAGTCAAGAGGAAAAATCAAGGCTAAGTTTTTTGGCAAAGCCGACGGGAAAATCGAACTAACAACGGGAGAAGACGCATTTGCTGTTGTAAAGGCCGTAGAGGGAAAAGAATTTACTGTTAAATCGGTGAAAAAAGCAATCCGTGTAAAAAATCCCGCACCGCCTTTTACAACTTCGACAATGCAGCAGGAAGCATCAAGAAGACTTGGTTTTCAATCTCAGAAAATTATGCGAGTTGCGCAGGAGCTTTATGAAGGTATAAACATCGGCAGCTCTCTTGGCGGAGTACAAGGTCTTATCACCTATATGCGTACCGACTCATTAAGAATTGCAGAGGAAGCCGCTGCAGCCGCAAAAACCTTTATTATAGATAAGTATGGCGATAGCTTCTATCCCCCTGAACCCCGCATTTACAAAACAAAGTCGGGCGCACAGGACGCTCACGAAGCAATTCGCCCTTCAAACTTGACCTTTGAACCGGAAAAGATTAAGAAACATCTTACCAACGACCAATATCGACTCTATAAGCTGATTTGGGATAGATTTATGGCAAGTCAGATGGCGTCTGCCGAGCTTGATACCGTAACAGCAGACATAGAGGCAGGCGGATATATCTTCCGTTCAAGCGGATATACGGTTAAATTCCAAGGATATATGACGCTTTACGAGGAGTCTGAAGAATATGTAGCTCCGAATGCATCGGATACTGATGCACCCGAAAAGAGCGCAAGACTTCCCAAAATAGAAGAAAATGATAAGCTTAAGCACGATTCCACAATACCATCACAGCATTTTACAGAACCGCCCCCACGCTATAACGAGGCGTCGCTTGTAAAATTCCTGGAAGAAAGAGGAATCGGAAGACCGAGCACCTTTGCGACTATTATAACAACCATAATAGCAAGAGGATATGTTGTAAGAGATGGTAAATCCCTGAAGCCTACAGAGCTTGGAGTAATTACCACAAAGCTTATGGTTGATGTTTTTGAGAAAATAGTTGACTATGAGTTTACGGCAAATATGGAAACCGAGCTTGACGAAATCGCAAACGGAGTTGATACATTAAGCGGAGTGCTTAACGGATTCTACGTTGATTTTGCGAAGACTCTTGATGAAGCCGAGGCAACCGTTGATAAATCAAAATATCAGCTTCCGGTCGAAACAACCGATTTGATTTGCGAAAAGTGCGGAGCTCAGATGGTAGTTAAAAACGGAAGATTCGGCAAGTTTGCCGCTTGTCCGAACTATCCCGCTTGTAAGAACACAAAACCTCTTGAAAAAGAAACAAATGACGAAAAAACCGCAGTGGTGGATATGATTTGCGAGAATTGTGGAAGCCCGATGGTAATGCGTACCGGAAAATTCGGCAACTTCTATGCCTGCTCAAACTATCCGAAATGTAAAACAACAAGGCAGATAACAAAGGCTCTTGGGGTAGACTGTCCCGTTTGCGGAGCTAACGTCGTAGTTAAAAAGGGCAAAAACCGTTCCGTATTTTATAGCTGTGAAAAATATCCTGAGTGTAATTTCTCGTCTTGGGACAGACCGATTAACGAAAAATGCCCTGAGTGTAATAATATTCTCTACAGGAAAAAAGGAAAACCGCTGATTATCTGTAAGCACGAAGGCTGCTCTTATAAGCGTGAGGCTCAGGTTGAAGATGCCGAATAACAAAAATATAACTGTTGTCGGCGCAGGTCTTGCAGGCTGTGAAGCGGCATATCAAATCGCAAAGCGGGGAATTAACGTTACTCTTTACGAAATGAAGCCGAAAAAGTATTCGCCTGCTCATCATTATGAGGGCTTTGCGGAGCTTGTATGTTCAAACTCGCTTCGTTCAAATATGACATCAAATGCGGTTGGCGTCTTAAAAGAGGAGATGCGGCTTCTCGGCTCTCTTGTAATAGAGGCGGCATATGCTTCCGAAGTGTCGGCGGGAAGCGCTCTCGCAGTTGACAGAGAGCTGTTTTCAAATTATATTACAAAGAAAATCGAAGACTGTCCGAACATTACGGTTGTTCGTGAGGAAGTTACCGAAATCCCTGAGGGAATATGTGTTATTGCAACCGGTCCCCTGACATCAGACGGATTATCTGATAAAATCGGGCAGCTTGTGGGTGAGGATTATTTGCACTTTTATGACGCTGCAGCTCCGATTGTCAGCTATGACTCAATTGATATGAATAAGGCTTTTTATGCGTCAAGATACGACAAAGGCGAAGCGGCATACATTAATTGTCCTTTTACCGAGGAAGAGTATAATACCTTTTATGAAGCATTAATAAATGCCGAGGAAGCAGAGCTTAAAGATATTGATAAGGCTGAGGGACTTAAGGTGTTTGAAGGCTGTATGCCGGTTGAGGTTATGGCAAAAAGAGGAAAGGATACACTTCTTTTTGGCCCGATGAAGCCGGTGGGAATTACCCTGCCCGGCACGGATAAAGAGGCCTATGCAATAGTACAATTAAGAAGCGAAAACGCCCAAAAGAGTATGTACAATATCGTCGGCTTCCAAACTCATTTAAAATTTCCGGAGCAAAAGAGAGTTTTCGGTCTTATTCCCGGACTTGAAAATGCGGAATTTTTACGTTACGGAGTAATGCACCGCAACACTTTTATGAATTCCCCGAAGCTGCTTGACAGTTCGTTTATGCTAAAGAGCCGTGCAGGTCTTTTCTTCGCAGGTCAGATGACCGGAGTTGAGGGATATGTGGAAAGTGCGGCGTCAGGCATAATTGCGGGAATAAATGCGGCGAGGTTTGCAAATTTGGAAGAGCCGGCTGTTCCGAATACCGAAACAGTTATCGGTGCACTTTCTAACTATATAAGCAATGAAAGTGTAACAAACTTTCAACCGATGAACGCTAACTTTGGTCTTGTAGCTCCCCTGACACATAAGGTAAAGGGCGGCAAAAAAGCTCGTGGCGAGGCTATGGGCGCCCGTGCTATCGAGAAAATAGAGAATTATATAAAACAGTTTTTACAGTAATGACATTACCCAAAAGAGAGGTGCAGTTTTTGTGGATAAGCTACCGCTTTCACCCAATATGTTTGAAAAAGCTATCGGATATGAATATAAAAATAAACAGCTGTTACTTACGGCACTGACACACTCTTCTTTTGCGAATGAGTGTAAGCCTAAGGGTGAAACACCGGAATATAATGAACGGCTTGAATTTCTTGGCGACTCGGTATTGTCGATTATTATCAGCGATTATTTGTTCCGGCATTATCCCAATATGCCCGAAGGAGATCTGACAAGAATAAGAGCCGGGGTTGTTTGCGAAAAGACTCTTGGCAAACTTGCTCTTAATTTGAATCTCGGCAATTATATGCGTCTTGGCCACGGTGAAGAGCTTAGTCACGGCAGACAAAGAGTGTCGATTTTAGCCGATGCCCTTGAAGCGCTTCTTGCTTCCATTTATCTTGATTCGGGTTCAAGAGAAGCGGTTGAAAGCTTTTTGATGCCGAGAATTTTGCCTGAAATCAAGCAGTTTATTGAAAACGGTCAAAATAAGGACTACAAAACTTTGCTTCAGCAGATAGTACAGCAAGAGCAGGGGGAAAAGCTTGAATACGTGCTTGTAAACGAATACGGGCCAGATCACGCAAAAACTTTTGAAATTGAGGCAAGATTAAACAGCAACATTATCGGCCACGGAGTCGGTAAGAGTAAGCGTGAAGCGGAGCAGATGTCCGCAAAGGAAGCCCTTGTGCTTTTTGGCGACAAATGAAACGGCATATAAATATTCCTGTATTTATTCCTCACGTTGGCTGTAAGAATTCCTGCGTTTTCTGCAATCAGCGAAGCATATCCGGCAAGAGTAATTTTGATATTTCCCTAGTAAAAAAAGAGCTCGAAAGAGCTGTATCTACTATCGATTACCAAACGAGCGAGGTTGAAATTGCTTTCTTCGGCGGAAGCTTTACGGGCATTGACAGGGAAGATATGATATATCTTCTTTCTCTTGCGAGGGAGTATATAGATATGGGCAAGGCTCAGTCTGTACGCTTATCTACCCGTCCTGATTACATAAATGAGGAAATTCTTGATATTCTTAAAGCTTATAGGGTGACGGATATTGAGCTTGGACTTCAAAGTATGAATGACGAGGTGCTGACAGCTTCAAAAAGAGGGCATAACAGTAATACCGCAAGATATGCCTGCAGACTTATAAAGGATTACGGCTTTAATCTTGTCGGTCAGATGATGATAGGTCTTCCTTTATCTACGGGAGAGCTTGAAGTTGATACCGCAAGAGAGCTTGTCAAGCTTGGCTGTGACGGAGCGAGGATTTATCCTACGGTCGTGTTTTACGATACCGAGCTTTGCGAAATGGCGAAAAGAGGGGAATATATACCTCTTACACTTGATGATGCGGTGGAGCGCTCCGCAAATGTGCTTGAAATATTCGTAAGGGCGGGAATACCTGTAATTCGTCTTGGGCTTTGTGCTTCGGATAATCTTTCGTCTGACAGTATTGTTTACGGCGGAGCAAATCACAGCGCTCTCGGCGAACTTGTATACTCGGAGCTTTATTATAAAAAGTTTTGTAATTTACTTTGCGAATATGAAGAAAAAGACAGACTTGAAGACAAGACGGTGCGTTTTGCTGTTCCTGCGGGTGAAACTTCAAAGGCTGTCGGACAAAAAAGGAAAAATATTATTCGGCTTATGAGCCGATACAAAATAAAACAAATCAGCTTTACCGAAAATGCTTCGCTTGAAAAATATAATGTGGAGCTTTTTCCAGTAAACTGATGATGAGAGGAAATTCATGTATTTAAAATCTCTTGAGCTTTTCGGATTTAAGTCATTCCCTGACCGTACGATTTTAAATTTCGATAAAGGCGCAACTGTGGTTGTCGGCCCTAACGGAAGCGGAAAATCAAATATCTCCGATGCGATGCGCTGGGTGCTCGGAGAGGTTTCCTCACGCCAAATCAGAGGAACAAAGATGGAAGACGTTATCTTCGGCGGAACAGATGACCGAAAACAGATGAATTTTGCCGAGGTTACGGTTACCTTTGATAACTCAAACAGACAAATGGATATAGATTATGACGAGGTTTCTGTTACTCGCCGTTACTACCGTAAAGGCGAGAGTGAATATTTTATTAATCACAAGGCTGTAAGACTTCGTGATATTCACGAGCTTTTTTTGAACACCGGTGTTGGACGAGAGGGCTATTCTATTATCGGACAGGGCAGAATTGCCGAAATTATTTCAAGAAAGAGCGAGGAGCGCCGTTCAATTTTTGAGGAAGCGGCAGGAATATCAAAATACCGCTACAAAAAAGAAGAGGCAGAGTCAAAACTTGCCTCTGTTGATGATAATTTAACAAGGCTTCGTGATATTATGTCCGAGCTTGAGGGCAGAGTAGGACCTCTTGAAAGAGAGTCTGAGCGGGCTAGGAAATATCTTGAATATTATGAAGTTAAAAAGAGAGATGATATTTCTCTTTGGATATATGATATGGACAAGCTGTCCGCTGATTTGAAGAAGGCAGATGATGACCTTGCTATTGCGAAAAATGAGCTTGATATTGTAACAGAAGCACTTGAAAGCCTTGAAAATCAAAACGAGCGCATTTTTGAAGCTTCGCAGGAGTCAAAGTATAAATATGAGCAGCTTCGCAGTAAGCTTGACGAGGCGAAAAATGCACTTCACGAGTTTGATAATAAAATAAAGCTTACGGAAAACGATATTGCTCACAGAAAGACTCAGATTGCGGAAAAGCACGAAGGCCGCCAAAAGCTTGAAGAGCAGAAACAGTCCCTTGAGCTTTTATGTTCAATAAAGAAAGAGGCTCTTGAAAACGCTGAAAAGCAGACCTTGGAAATATCCCAAAATCTTGCTTTGCTTGAAAAAAAGAGTGAGGAAGCAAAAGAAAAGCGTGAGGTTGTAAAGGCCGAGCTTGACAGCGCTCTTGAAAAGATCAAGAACGGTGAAACTCGTATAGTGGACTTAAAGATTCGTCTTTCAGTGCTTGACACTAATGAAAAGACAGACAGTGACAAGGCGTCTTCAATAAAGGACGAGCTTGTAAAATATGAGGAAAGTGTCACGCTTTTAAAAGAACGTGCACAAAAGGCAGAGGCGGTAATAAAGCAGTACAACGAAAAATATCAGCAGATAAGCGGCTCTGCCGATAAAATAAGCGGTGAAATCGACAAGCTTAAATTAAAGAAGCAAGAGCTTATTGACTCTGCAAATGAGATATACCTTGAGCTTACCGCAAAAAAGCAGCGAATTGATTCTATTAGACGTATGGAAGAGCTTTTTGAGGGTTATGCTCAAAGTGTACGCTTTGTTATGAGTGAATACGAAAACGGCAGTATTGCGGGAACAAGGCCTGTATCCGATACCGCTGCAGGCGGTAAGATTTACGGCCCGATTTCAAGACTTATTAATGTAAGTTCCCGTTATACTTTGGCGCTTGAAACTGCTCTTGGCGCAAATATTCAGAATATAGTTGTCGATGATGAGGCGACGGCGAAGGCAGCTATTGCTCACCTTAAGGGCAAAAATGCGGGCAGAGCTACATTCTACCCGATCAGCTCTATGAAGCCTCGCTACAGCCAAATACCCGAGGAAGAGTGTAAAAAATACGAAGGTTATCTCGGAACTGCTGACAGCGTAATTGAATTTGACAGCAAATTCTCGGGAGTTGTCAGAAATATTCTGGGAGCAACCTTGATTTTTGACAATATTGATAACGGTGCTATAATGGCAAAGGAAACGGGCTACAAGGTCAGAGTTGTAACTCTTGACGGTCAGGTTATTAATGCGGGCGGTTCATTTACAGGCGGCTCCGCAAAACGTGATTCAGGTATGCTGACACGCCGCACCGAGACAGAAAAGCTTAAAGGCGACGTTGAAAGATTATCTAAAAAGTTTAATGATATTAAGTCTGAACAAGCAGGATGCGATAAGGATATTGAGGCAAAGAATTCTGAGTATTCAAACGTTAATGCACAGG
>JAZNAB010000019.1:0-4772 GCA_045586285.1 Candidatus Flemingiibacterium sp.
CTTGACCCTGTACTTGACTATATTCCCACACATATTCTAAACGCTGCAAGGGAAAAGTACGGCGATACCTTCAAGGCGGCAGGAGAGGCTATTTTTGAATTCAACAAAGGTCTTATTGACAGTGCGGCAGAATATATTCCGGCTGTTAAGCCTCAATCGGCTTTTTATGAAATGTATGGTATTGAGGGTATAATTGCTCTTGATAAAACTATAGAATACGCAAAAAATGCAGGACTTTACGTTATTCTTGATGTTAAGCGTAATGATATCGGCTCAACTGCCGAGGCATATGCAACTGCTTATCTCGGTAAAACAAAGCTTTTTGATAAAAGTGAATCAGCGACGCCCGTTGACTCTGTAACAGTTAATGCTTATCTTGGAATTGATGGAATTAAGCCGTTTATTGATGTTGCAAACAAAAACGGAAAATCTATGTTTATTCTTGTAAAGACTTCAAACAAATCTTCGGGTGATTTCCAAGACCTTGAAGTAGCAGATAAGACTCTTTACCGTACAGTTGCACAAAAGGTTGAAGAGTGGGGAAGTGAATACGTTGGCGCATCAGGATACAGCCCTTGCGGTGCTGTTGTTGGTGCAACCTATCCAAAGCAGCTTACAGAGCTTCGTTTGGCTATGCCTCATACATTTTTCTTGATTCCCGGATATGGTGCTCAAGGCGGTGCTGCTAAGGATATTGCAGGGGCATTTGATAAGAATAAATCAGGTGCAATTGTTAATTCTTCCCGTGCTCTTATGTGCGCTTACAAAAAGGCAGAAGATGATGGTACAAACTTTAAGACTCATACAAGAAATGCTGTTATAGCAATGAGAGATGACATTAATTCAGTACTTTAATATAAAGGAAAATAAAAATGAACAAATTAAAGAATAATGGCAAAATAATTTCCAATATAAAAATATGCGATGGGGCAGAGCTTTATAAAATGACAATAGAGGCTCCGGAAATCGCAAAGACAGCAAAATGCGGACAAATTGTACATATTGATTGTTGCGAGGGAACAACGCTGCGCCGACCGATTTCAATTTGTGAAACAGACGGTGACAATGTTATTCTTTGTTACGAGGTCAGAGGAAAAGGTACTGACTGGATGTCCAGAAGAACGGGGGGAGAATTTGTAAGCCTTCTTGGACCGCTTGGAAACGGCTTTACTTATAAATCTGGAGAGAGAGCTATATTAGTTGGCGGAGGAATAGGCATTTATCCACTGCTTTCTATCGGAAAAAAATATGACAATGCCAGAGCTTTGTTTGGTTTTAGAAATGCTTCTCTTATTAATTCACTTGATATGTTTGAAGAGAGGGGCATTAAGACTGCTGTTATCACAGACGACGGTTCAAACGGTAGAAAAGGCTTTGTAACCGAGCTTTTAAAAGAAGTTCTTGATAAAAAAGAAGCAGACGTTGTTTATGTTTGTGGGCCACGTGGAATGATGGCGGCTGTGGCTAAGCTTTGCGAGGCAGCCGGAGTTAGATGTGAAGTATCTATGGAAGAACGTATGGGATGCGGTGTCGGCGCTTGTCTTGCCTGTGTATGCAAGACTATGTTTGTAGACAATGAAGGCGTTACGGGTGAAAAATACAAGAGAGTTTGTGTTGATGGCCCTGTTTTTGACTCAAAGGAGATTATTTGGGAATGAAAAAAATTGATTTATCAGTAAATATAGCAGGTGTAACCTTTAAAAACCCAATTGTAACAGTAAGCGGAACATGTGGATTTGGAGAAGAATACGCCCCATATTATAAAGCTTCCGAACTTGGCGCAATAGAGGTCAAGGGTATGACGCTTCAAAAAAGAATGGGAAATCCCACTCCAAGAATTGCGGAAACACCTTCCGGAATACTAAATAGTATCGGTCTGCAAAACCCCGGAGTAGATGCATTTATAAAGAATGAGCTTCCGAGATTGAAAGCAGAGGGGGCAACTGTGATCACTAACATTTCCGGTTCTACAATTGCCGATTACTGCAAGATGGCTGAAATTCTTTCCGAAACGGATATTGATCTTATAGAGATGAATATTTCCTGTCCTAATGTAAAAGAGGGTGGGGTAGCTTTTGGAACTAATTCAAATACTATTCTTGAAATTACCGGTGAAGTTAAGAAGCATTCAAAAAAACCTGTAATTGTAAAACTTTCGCCTAATGTTACCGATATATGCGAAATGGCACGTGCGGCTGAGGCAGGCGGAGCTGATGCTCTTTCACTTATAAATACTTTGCTCGGGATGAGAATTGATATAAAAACCCGACGCCCTATTTTACATAATAATGTGGGTGGGCTTTCCGGCCCTGCTATTTTCCCTGTAGCAGTTCGTATGGTATGGCAGGTCAGAAACGCCGTCAAGCTTCCTATTATCGGTATGGGCGGTGTAAGCTCTGCAAATGATGCTATAGAGATGCTTATTGCAGGTGCAGATGCTGTTGGTGTCGGCACAGCTATGTTTGCAAATCCTTATTTGCCCTTGGAGATTATTGATGGGATAGGCAAGTTTATGGAAGACAATGGCATTGAAAAAGTGTCTGATATAAGTGCTACCGTAAAGCCTTGGTAATAAAGCGTTATCTTATATAGTATTAATCTTTATTAATAGTACCAATTTGACTTTATGTTCCCGGTCAAAAAGATGGTATAAATATTGAATAGTGTATATCTACAATGAAAGAGTCAGTAATATCACTGACTCTTTTTGTGATACAATTTTACCGACAATATAGTATAATAGGTAAAGAAAATTTCCAAAGTTATTTTTGAAAAATGTGTGAGATTTTGGTTCAAAAGTTGTGTATATAGGTGAAAGGGAATAAACGAAAAAGGAGTGATTCAATCGGACGATACAAAGATAGTCCAGTTATACTGGGATAGAGATGAACAAGCAATTCCTGCCACATCCGAAAAACTACGTGGTGAAATTTATTCTATTACTGGAATTTCAAACGATGTTGCTGTTGCCCTGAAATTCCTTGATAAAGGTGAAGCCGTAACCACAACTCACTATTATGTGATTTTGAATCCGGGTGCTGATTTAACACCTGTCGCAGAATATATCATCGCCATTAGTACTTCTAACAACTTTAGTGATGAAATGGCAGGAATAATTCCTGAATAATTGTTAAAAACATTTTGGAGGTTCCAATCAATACGGTTAGCGCCTTGTTTCATCTCCCTAATGAATAATCATATACCATCAAAGCGGTTCAGACTAACGGAAACACAAAAGATAATTGTGTGTACTAAAAAATCTCGGTCAAGTTTTTACTTGGCCGAGATTTTTTTATTCATCAAGTGTTATTTCACTTTTCGTAATATCTCCAACACCGTTTAGAATATATGTCGGGCGGTAAGGGAAATTTTTTAGCGTTTCAAGACTTGTAACACCGGAAAGAACAAGAACGGTGTCAAGCTCACTTTCAATTCCTGCAATTATATCAGTATCCATTCTATCACCGATTATAGCTGCATCACTTACTTTGCAATTAAGCTTCTTTAATGCGTGGCGCATCATAAGCGGGTTAGGTTTTCCGATATAATATGCTTTACGGTTAGTGGCTAACTCTATTGGTGCGATAAGTGCGCTTGTTGCCGGAACAATTCCACGTTCACCGGGGGCGGTTACGTCAGGGTTAGTTCCAATAAGCTTTGCACCTTTAAACACAAGCTCAACTGCACGCTCTATTTTTTCATAAGAAAGTGAACGGGTTTCACCGAATACAACGTAATCGGGATTGTAATCGTTCATAGATAATCCTGCATCATATAGTGCATTTACCAGCCCGGGCTCACCGATAACGTATGCGCTTCCGCCGGGACATTGTGAGGCAAGAAATGATGCGGTTGCTAACGCACTTGTGTAAAAATGGTCTTCGGATATGTCAAGCCCCATTCTTCCAAGCTTGTTGGCAAGTTCTCTTGGTGAGCGTTCACTTGAGTTTGTTAAGAAAAGAAAGTCTTTTCCCTCATCGTTAAGCCATTTTGTAAATTCTGATACACCGGGAAGAAGACGATTGCCGTGATAGATAACACCGTCCATATCGCATATAAAGGCATTTTTATCGTGAAGATTTTTAAGTATTGTTTTCATTTTTTCATTTCCTTTCAGTTGATAATATTTTTTTGTGGAAACTAATTTGTTCAGAATAAGTGATAATTACGAAAGTTCCATACAAAAAATAACCATAAGTGCTGTTATCGTTACAAGAGTATCGATAGTTATACCATAAAACATAGGGGCAAGTCCCGCTTTTTTAAAGTCTGTCAAGCTTGTATTTAAACCTATTGCACCAAGGGACATAACCATATCAAAAAGGAAGGTAGAAGACATTGCAAATGCTCCGGTTATTGATGCAAGTGAAAAACAGATTATCATTCCCAAGGCAAATAAACCTTGCTTTTTTGTAAAAAAACTCACTATAATCTCTAATCTGTCGTTAATACGGCATAAATAGCAATTAAAATGAAATTATCAAATATTATTTTAACATAATTTTATGAAAAAGTAAAGTGATTTTTAAAAAAGCTTGGTATCAGGAAAAAACCTTATACCAAGCCTTTAATTGAAATCTTATATCGTTCAACGGCTGTTATTTAACAAATTATCATATATAAAATTTACTATATTTGAATAAAAGTAATCATCAATATATATTGAGCCTTTACTCATACCGCGTAAGCCCAAACGGATTATAGCAAAGTCAATGCCTGCAGCTTTGACAGCAGTCCAGTCGATTTCACCCTGGAATGAGGAGACATCAATT
>JAZNAB010000020.1:0-12723 GCA_045586285.1 Candidatus Flemingiibacterium sp.
ATTTATCAGACCAACGACAGAACGTCTGCTATAACATCGCCACAGAGCCCTTCACTTTCAAAGCTTAATACTCTTGGCGGAACAAAGTGGCAGACTGTAGGTCAGTGGATCGAATATAAGTTTACTTGCGAGGCAAGCGGACTTTATGAAATCGTTCCACGCTATAAACAAGCAGATGTATCTGGTATGTATACATCTCGCCGTATCTACATAAATGGTGAAGTTCCTTTTGAGGAAGCCAACTATCTTCAGTTTAACTACGCTGATATTTGGAAAACCGCACCGCTTAACAATGGAACAACTTCCTTTAGCTTTTACTTTGAAGAGGGCAAAGAATATACTATAAGATTTGAAGTCGTTCTCGGAAGTATGAGTGATATTGTAGGAAGAGTGGAAGACTCGCTTACATCTATCAACGCCGATTATTTGAAAATACTTCAGATAACAGGTGCAGACCCCGACGAATACCGTGACTACAACTTCGGTAAACTTATTCCTGATACAATCAGAGATCTCTATAAGCAATATCTTGAACTTACAGATATCGCAAAGATGATTGAGGAAATTAACGGAGAAAAGGGTAGTAATACCGCAACTCTTCTCAACGTTGCCCGTGTTCTTGAGGATATGGCAATCGAGGAAGATAATGTAGCAAAGAATATGGATACTCTTAAGAGCTACATCGGTACTCTTGGTACTTGGGTAAATACCGCAAAAAGTCAACCTGTTCTTTTTGACTATATTTCGATTCAGCCCACCGGTCACAAGCTGCCAAAGGGCGAAGCAAACTTCTTTGAGTCTGCTTGGTTTGAAATCAGTTCATTCTTTATGTCATTCTTTACAGACTATTCAAACCTCGGTGCAACTGTAGAGCTTGATGAAGACTCAGTTATCGACGTTTGGGTTTCAACCGGTCGTGACCAGGCGCAAGTTATCCGTTCACTTTGCGATAACTACTTTACATCAGCAACTAATATTGGTGTAAATCTAAGACTTGTTTCTGCAGGAACACTTCTTCCCGCAACTCTTTCGGGTACGGGCCCTGATGTTGCTCTTCAGAATACACAGGATATTCCGGTTCAGTACGCAATTCGTAATGCAGTACTTCCGCTTAATGATTTTGATACTTTTGACGAAGTAGTCGGAAGATTTTCGGAGTCTGCAACTGTTCCGCTTTCCCTTTACGGTAAGACTTACGGTCTTCCCGAAACACAGAGCTTCCAAATGCTCTTCTATCGTAAGGACATTCTCGCTGATATAGGTATTGATATTCCAAAAACTTGGGACGACCTTATGTCAGTAGTTCCGCTTCTTCAGTATAATAATATGCAGGTTGGTATTCCTGCCAACTATCCTGGCCTTCAGTTGCTTCTTTATCAAATGGGCGGCGATCTTTATGCTGATGAAGGAATGAGAATTAATCTTGACTCAAACCTCGCACTTGAAGCGTTTGATACACTCTGTGCTTACTTTACGCAGTATTCATTCCCGGTAACTTATGACGCTGCCAACCGTTTCAGAACAGGTGAAATGCCGATTATGTTTGCAGACTATGTAACACTTTATAATCAGCTTTCAATCTTCGCAACGGAAATCAGAGGTCTTTGGGAATTCGTACCTGTAATCGGTACAGAAGATGAAGACGGCAATATCAATAACGTTGCAATTTCTACTGTAACTGCTATGATTATGATGAATGGCTGTGAAAATACAGAAAATGCTTGGAAATTTATGGATTGGTACACACAGGCTGATACACAGTCTGACTACGCAAACGAAATGATTGCAATAGTTGGACAGGGTGCAATGCACGCTACTGCAAACAAGGAAGCACTTGCATCGTTGCCGTGGACAACAACCGACTTTGAGAACATTATGGCTCAATATAATAAACTTGCAACCATTCCCGAAATGCCCGGCGGATACATTATTGCACGTTATGTCGGATTTGCATTCCTCGCAGCATACAATGAACAGGCAGACCCTGTAGAAGAACTTCTCAACTATGTTGACGATATTAACAAGGAAATCACCAGAAAACGTAAAGAGTTTGACCTTGATACGCTTGAACTTGGTGAAACGCTCGCTGATAGAGAAGCAAAGAAAAATCAGCAGGGCGACGCTGAATAAAAACAGTTCAGACATTACTAATTTGTAAAAGGAGAGAACAAACATGTCACAGAATACTGCGGCGAAAGCATCGCCGAAGCCGGTTTCTCGTAAAGACATGACCAAGTTTCAGTGGACTCTTAAGGAAATGGCACGAAATAAAACAGCGTATCTGATGATTGCGCCATTTATGCTCCTTTTCCTTGTGTTTACTGTATTCCCGGTTTTCTTGTCGATTGCGTTGAGCTTCACACAGTTTAACCTGCTTGAGTTCCCGGACTTCATCTTTATGGATAACTACATACGGTTGTTCCTTGACGATGATATTTTCACAACAGCAGCAATGAATACTTTGGTATTTGCTTCAATTACAGGACCTGCATCATATCTTATATCCCTTTTGGTTGCATGGTTTATCAATGAGCTTACTCCGAAGATTCGTGCTATTGTAACACTTATATTCTATGCACCATCAATTTCCGGTTCCGTATATCTTATCTGGGGTATTATTTTCTCCGGTGACTCTTACGGTATCATTAATGCTTGGTTGCTTGAATTCGGCTTTATCACATCTCCGATTTTATGGTTCCAAAATGCAAGTTATGTTATGCCTCTTTGTATAATAGTAGCACTTTGGACATCACTCGGTACATCGTTCCTTTCGTTTATCGCAGGTCTTCAGACAATTGATAAGTCACTTTATGAAGCAGGTGCGGTTGACGGAGTTAAGAACAGATGGCAAGAGCTTTGGTACATAACACTCCCGACAATGAAGCCACAGCTTATGTTCGGTGCGGTTATGAGTATTACAAGCTCCTTCGGTTTCGGTGCGGTTGTTACAGCACTTGCCGGTATGCCGTCGGTAGACTATGCAGCACACACAATTATGCACCATCTCGATGACTATGGCGGACAGCGTTTTGAGGTTGGTTACTCTTCCACAATCGCAGTTGTACTTTTCGTGATGATGTTTGGCTGTAACTTTGTAATTAAGAAATTACTTTCGAAGGTGGGACAATAATATGGCAAAATTAAGAACCAGAAAACATAAAGTTGTCCTTAACCGTTCAGTCGGAGGCGACCTTGGAATTAACATAATGCTGATTCTTCTCGGTGCATTTATGTTTCTTCCTATGTTATATGTAATTATGCAGTCGCTTAAACCTCTTGATGAACTTTGGATGTATCCTCCTCGTTTTTACGTAATGAGTCCAACTCTCAAGAATTTTACCGACCTCTTTAGATTAATGACAACATCTTGGGTACCTTTCTCAAGATACATATTCAATACAGTATTTATTTCTGTAACAGGTACAGCGGGTAACTTGTTGCTGTCATCTCTTGCAGCATATGCTCTTGCGAAGATAAAATTCCCCGGACGTAATTGGATATTCCAGGTAGTTGTTCTTTCGCTTATGTTTAACTCAACAGTTACATCAATCGCTAACTTCCTTACAATGAGTACACTCCACTGGGTTGACTCTTACCTTGCGCTTATCGTTCCTGCTTGGTGTACATCCCTTGGACTCTACTTAATGAAACAGTTTATGGAGTCATCGGTTTCTGATGCGGTACTTGAGTCAGCAAGACTTGACGGTGCAACCGAATTTTATACATTTTTAAAGATTGCAATGCCTATGGTTAAACCGGCTTGGCTTACGCTTATCATCTACTCATTCCAAGGTCTTTGGAATGCAGGAAACTCCATCTATATCTATTCAGAACAGTTAAAGACGTTTAACTATGCGATTAATCAGATTGTTACCGGTGGTATTGCCCGTGCAGGTGCAGGTGCAGCAGCACAGGTTATTATGATGGCCGTTCCGATTTCGGTATTTATTATAACACAGAGTAATATTATCGAAACAATGGGTTCATCCGGTATGAAGGACTAAGGAGGGTATATGATGAAAAAGTTTATAAAAATAGTTACCCTCGCAGCTTGTCTTATTATGGTAATCGGTTGTTTGCCAATCTCGGCAATTACTCCTTATTCCACATATACATACTCAATTGACGGTTTTGCGCTTATGTCGCCCGATGCCTATGTACCGGACAGAGAAATTGACTATAAGTATATTGGACTTGAAGAAGATTTTAAAGATATGAGGGATTTGTTTGTAGACAGCGAAAAGAATGTCTACATTGCAGATGCGGAAAATAACCGTATTGTAGTGCTTGACAGATACTATAAGCTCAAGTTTACAATTCCCGCACAGCCGGCAAATAAGAAAGATACACCTTATTTTATCAATCAGAACGGTGTTCCGGATACTTTGAGTAAACCTTCCGGTGTATTTGTAACAGATGAGCGTATCTATGTTGCAGACCACGACAACAACAGAATAGTGCTTTTTAACAAAGACGGAAGCTTCTATAAAATTATTGAAGAACCCGAGTCTGATGTTTTTCCCGAAGGTTCAATTTACAGACCGGCTGCTATAGCAGTTGATGCTTACGGCAGAATTTACGTTGTATCTTCTTCCACATATATGGGCGTTATAGCTATAAATGAGGAAGGTGAATTCCAGGGCTTTATAGGAGCACAAAAGGTTTCAATTAATCCGATTGAAGTGCTTTGGAGAAAATTCCAAACAGATGCTCAGAGAAAGCTTACACAACAGTATACTCCGACTGAATTTAATAACATCACAATTGATGAAGACGGATTTATTTATGCTACAATTAAGATTGAGAATGAGGAACAACAGCAGGCAGCAATTACAAGTAAAGATGGCGAATATGCTCCTGTAAAGAAGCTTAACACACAGGGCTCAGATATTATGAAGCGTAACGGCTTCTTTGGCCCGGGCGGTGAAGTAAACGTATCCTATCTTACAACGGCAGAAATAACCGGTGCATCTACTATTATTGACGTTGCAATCGGCCCGGAAAAAACTTGGTCGATTATAGACGAAAAGCGTTCCAAGATATTTACCTATGATGAAGACGGAAATCTCTTGTTTGTCTTCGGTGATATGGGACAGCAGCTCGGTAATATTCAGAGCGTTGAAGCGATTGCTTATCTTGATAGTGATATTCTTATACTTGATAAAGCTTCAAATTCATTTACAGTTTTCAGACGTACGGAATACGGTGACCTCTTAATTGATGCTATTAGAAATACAAATGAACGTAATTATGATACGACTGTTAACTATTGGACTGAAATTCTCAAGAGAAACAACAACTTCGATACAGCATATATCGGTATAGGTAAGAGCTTATACAGACGTGCTGAGTACAGCGAAGCCCTTGATTATTACAGATCAGCGTATGATACAGACAACTATTCTGAAGCTTTTAAAGAAATCAGAAAGAATTGGATTTCTAAGTATATCATTCTTATTCCTATTGCTGTTATTATTTTTGTTGTCTTGTTTGTAATGTTCAACAAGTATGCAAATAAGCTTAATAAGAAAACGCAGCTTAAGAAGGGACGCAAGACGTTCTGGGAAGAGCTTATATACGGAAATCACCTTATTGTGCACCCATTTGACGGATTTTGGGATTTGAAGCACGAACAGAGAGGTTCTGTAAGAGCAGGTCTTGTATGGCTTGGACTTGCAATACTAACATTCTATTATCAGAGTGTTGGTTCCGGCTACATCTTTAATCCACGCCAGCAAATGACAACAATCTTTATTCAGATTGCTGCTGTTGGTGTTCCGGTAATCTTATGGACTATTTCAAACTGGTGTCTTACAACACTGTTTGACGGTGAAGGAAGTCTTAAGGATATTTTTGTTGCAACTTGCTATGCGCTTATTCCATTGCCGATTTTAATTATTCCATCGGTAATATTCTCAAACGTAGCTCTTATAAATGAAGGAACAGTAATAAACCTTCTTGTATCATTTGCATTTATCTGGACAGGACTTCTCCTATTCTTTGGAAGTATGGTAACCCACGACTACTCGTTCTCAAAGAACGTTCTAACTTCTATAGGAACGATTATCGGTATGGCGATCATTATGTTTATAGGAATCTTGTTCTCAACATTACTTGCAAAGATAGTAAGCTTTGTTTCCAGTATTATTTCTGAAATCACATTCCGTTTATAAAGTCAGGATAGGAGATATAGTAAATGAAAAAAATCAGATTATTATCAGCATTCCTGACAGCAGTGATGCTAATAGGAATGTTCGCAGTCGTTCCGGCGTATGCGGCTGAAGAGGAGTATGTTCCTCCTGTTCCGGCGCTTGATAAAGAAACCGGAAAACCTACAATTGATTATATGACTCAGTTGTATCCCACTCCCGAAGATAAGGTTGCAACAATGACAAAATACCTTGAAAAAGGCGATATGTCATTCTATGTAGAACCTGTTTCCGGAGAAGTGGCTTATGTAAATAACAAAACCGGTCAGATTTTGTTGTCCAACCCCTTTAATGTAGCAAGTACCGGAGCAACAGAATCTGCAATGAAGGAACTTCTTTCTCAGATTGTTATCAAGTATGTAGATAATGAATCCGAGATAGAAATGTACAGTTTTGTTGATGCGTGTCAAAGAGGTCAGATTACCGTTAAGAAAATTAAGAACGGTGTTCGTGTTGAGTATGTAATGGGCCGTGAGGAAACTCGCAAACTTCTCCCTAAGCATATAAGACGTGACCGCTTTGAAAGTCTTATACTTGCAAATTTCCCTGAAGGATCTAATAAGACACGTTTCCTTGCGTACTATACACTGCAAGACCCATATGCAGAGGGACTTTCTGAACGTGCAAGACGTGAGCTTATAGCTGATTTCCCAATTTGTGAAGATATGGCTATATATACGTGGGACCCTGCGGCTTCTGAGCGTGAGCAGAATATGTGCGAAGCTTGGATTAAACAGTATTGTCCTGAGTATACATATGAAACTCTTGAAGAAGACCATATGATTACAGATTATGTAGGAACTGATAAAGCTCCCGCACTCTTCAGACTTTCACTTGAGTATTCACTTGACGATGATGGAACGCTTGATGTACGTCTTCCTGCAAACGGTATTCGTTTTGATGAAAGCGCATATCAGCTTACATACGTTAGTATGCTTCCTTGGTTCGGAGCCGGTTCATCACATTATGAAGGATATACCTTTATACCAGATGGTTCCGGAACACTTGTGAGATTTGAAGATGTAGGAGATGCACCTCTTACATTGACCGGCAAAATTTACGGTCAGGATTATGCATATCAGGAAATCAGCGGAGCAAACAAAGAGGTTATGAGATTGCCGGTATATGGCGTAGTTGAATCAAATAACTTTATTGAAGAAAAGCTTACTCCTGAACAGATTGCAGAGGGCGCAGTTCCAAGAAAGCCTGTTAAGAACCATCAAGCTAACGGCTTTGTTGCAATTATTGAAGAGGGTGACTCTCTTGCTGAAATCAGCACAGAGCACGGTGGATCTTTACATTGCTACAACACAGTTTATACAACATTCTATCCAAGACCTAAGGATACTTACAATCTTGCAGATGCTATTTCTGTTGCACAGAATGCGGTTTACACAATTGTATCTGAACGTAAGTATACAGGAAGCTATAGAATTAAGTATATAATGCTTACAAGCGATGAAGCTGCAGAAAAGGCAAATCTCGGACGTTACTATGAAACGTCGTATGTAGGTATGGCAAAAGCATACAGAGAGTATCTCATTAATGAAGGAATTCTAACAAGAATAACCACTGCAGATAAACAAATTCCGCTTTACATAGAATCTTTCGGAGCACTTGACGATGTTGAAAGAATTCTTTCAATTCCTGTTAAGGTTTTGAAACCTCTTACAACTTTTGATGATTTGAAAGATATGTATGAAAAGCTTTCAGAAGCGGGTATTTCAAATGTAAATTATAAGCTTACAGGATATACCAATGGCGGTATGAATGATTCTTCTGCTTACAATGTTAAGTTCGAAAAGGTTGTTGGCGGAAACAGCGGTTTTTCAGAATTTGTAGAATTTGCAAATGCCAATGGAATTGGCGTATACCCTGATTTCGATTTTGCAAATCTCGGCAAAGACAAATTGTTCGACGGCGTATCTATGAAGAAACACGTTGTTAAAGCAATGGATAACCGTTATTCATCAAAGCGCATTTATGATGCGACATTCCAGTCCTATGAGAGAGGTTTTTCTCTTGCAATATCACCATCAGTTTACGATTATTTCTTTGACGGATTTGACAGCGATTACTCAAAGCTTAATCCTATGGGTGTAGCTGCTTCCACACTTGGAACAGATTTGAACTCTGACTTCGATAAGAAAGAGCCGTATAACCGTGAAGATTCAAAGGGATTCACCAAGGATCTTCTTGCTAAACTCGAAAACGCTTACACTAATGTAATGGTTGACGGTGGTAACGCTTACACATTTGATTACGCAGATCATATAATCGGCGTTCCGCTGGATTCCAGCCGTTTCTCAAATGCCAGTGAGGCAGTTCCGTTTATGGGAATGGTTCTCCACGGTTGTGTAAACTTTACGGGTAATGCAATCAATATGGCAGGTGATACACAATACGAGCTTCTTAAAGCGATTGAAAACGGTTCATCACTTTACTTCACACTTTCTATGCAGAACACATCGCTTCTCAAAGAAAGCGTTGAATTCCAAAAGTATTACTCAGTATCGTTCGATATTTGGTATGAAGATCTTGTTGAGCTTTATACAAAACTTAACAATGTAATGGCAAGACTTCAGACATTGCAGATAGTTGATCACGAATTCTTAATCGGAGAGCGTGTTCCTACCGCAGAAGAAGCCGAGGCCGATAAACTTGCAGCAGAAGAAGCTGCAAAACTCGCAGCTGAACAGGCAATTATAGATGCTGAAAAGGCAGAACGTGATCGCTTACTTGCAGAGCGTTTAGCAGCTCTTAAGGGCGAAACAGTAAGCTCTAAAGCACCTGTAGTAAGTAACAAAGATAACGAAAATGAAGAAGGTTACAATTATACAAAGTATACTTCTGATGACGGACGTATCGTTAAGGTTACTTATGAGGGCGGAATTTCATTTATTTTAAATTACAATAACTTTGATATCACAGTAGAATATGATGGTAAAACACATACTATCGGCGCACTTGATTTCAAAATGGTTAGATAAGAAAGGAGAGGTTATATATGAATAGTACAGTAAAAATGCCAAAAAAACGCAGACATAAAGCCTCTCTTGATGCTAAAAAAGCCCGTGCAGGTTGGGTGTTTGTCCTTCCTTTTGTGCTTAGCTTCTTGATTATTTATCTTCCAATTGTAATTGACTCTATCAAGTTTAGCTTTAACAAGATTATCGTAGGACGTGGCGGCGGATTTACTCTTGAATTCGTTGGCTGGGAAAATTACCAAAATGCATTGTTTGTTGAACCGGAGTTTGTTCAGACACTTACATCAGGTATTCAGCAGTTAATTTTTGATATTCCTGCGATTGTTATTTTCTCATTATTTATGGCTGTAATGCTTAATCAAAAGATGATTGGTCGAGCAGCATTCCGTGCGATATTCTTCATTCCCGTTATTATATCGACAGGTCTTATTGACCAGATTGACCAGTCAAATGCAATGCTTGACTATATGGGAACAACAGAAGAAGGCGTTAACGATGGTTCGGGTGCAAATACAACCGGTGATATACTATCGGTAATGGACGTTGAAAAACTGTTTCAGAATATGGCGGTCGGAGGAGAACTGGTTGAGTATGTAGTACAGATGGTTAATAATATCTATAATATAATTAACCGTTCAGGTGTACAAATGCTCATATTCCTTGCAGGTCTTCAGTCTATTTCTCCCGCAATATATGAATCTTGCGATATAGACGGCGCAACAGCGTGGGAAACATTCTGGAAGATAACATTCCCGATGATAAGCCCGATGATCCTTGTAAATGCAATTTATACGGTAATTGACTCATTTACATCACAGTCAAATGAAGTTATGACCTATATAGCTCAAGTTTACAACACAGCGGGCGGTAACGTATTAAGCTCTGCAATGGCTTGGGTTTACTTCCTCATAGTTCTTGCAATTATCGGTTTAGTAGCCGCATTGCTCAGTGCATACGTCTTCTATCAAAAACGAGATTAAGGAGGGATAATATGAATTCACAACAGGCACCTAATGCTCCCCGTGTTATGAGAGAGAGCAAAAACAAAATCAGAGTTGAATTCGAAAGAACCCCTCTGATAGAGCGTCTTAAATCAAAATTCCTGACGCTCAATTTCTTGACAAGTGTTATTTTCAAGATATTTAGACTTGTACTTTTGATCGGTATTTCTTACGTAATACTGTTTCCGTTCTTTGCAAAAATCTCCGGCTCTTTTATGAGTGCAGAAGACTTTATTGACGTAACTGTAAAGCTTATTCCGAAATATCCGACACTTGATACGTACAAGGCTATTATAGCAGACAACCACTATTTTGAAGCGCTTACCAATACGGCAATATTGTCTATATTGTGTGGACTTATTCAGACATTTATGTGTTGTGTAATTGGTTACGGTTTGGCTAAGTTTAAATTCAAGGGAAACAAGCTTGTATTCTTCCTTGTAATATTTACAATGGTTGTTCCTCACAGAACACTTCAGCTTTCAATGTTTATGAAGTTTAGATATTTTGATATATTTGGAATTTTTAAGCTTCTTGGCGGTGGAGTATTCGAAGGCTTTAACATTTTACCGTTTACTGACCTTAATCTTATCAATTCCTATTGGCCGTTAGCTCTTCTTTCAATAGGCGGACTTGCGTTTAAGAACGGACTTTACATCTTTATGATGCGCCAGTTCTTCCGTGGAGTTCCAGATGAACTTGAAGAGTCTGCATACATTGACGGAAGCGGAGTATTTAGAACATTTCTTCAAATTATTCTTCCTCTTTCCGTTCCAATGATGATCACAATATTCTTGTTCGCATTTTCGTGGCAATGGACAGATAACTTCTACACGAAGGTATTCTTTACAAAGCAACAAATGATTTTAATGCCGAACATTATTATGATTCCAAAGTCACTTAACACAAACTATGCGGCAAGATCTCTCTATGAGTCTGCAATCAGTAATACTTGCGGACTTATGATACTTGCTCCGCTGGTTATTGTATATGTATTTATGCAGAGATATTTGATCGGTGGTATTGAACGTTCAGGTATTGTAGGCTAGTTAAGTCTGATAACAAAAAGCGATGCGCCATTGCGCATCGCTTTTTTTGCGTTAAAAAAGAGAAAAGCACATTGCAAATGCAATGTGCTTTTTTTACTGGGGTGAATGAAGGGGGTCGAACCCTCGACCTCCAGGGCCACAACCTGGCGCTCTAACCAACTGAGCTACATCCACCATACACTTAAGATATACTTAAGTTTGGCGTACCTGGAGGGACTCGAACCCCCGACCTACTGCTTAGAAGGCAGTTGCTCTATCCAGCTGAGCTACAGGTACATATACGGTTGTTGTAAATCAACATACATTATTATACACTATATAAGCCTTTTTGTCAATAGCTTTCGAGAAAAAACGCAAAATAATTTATAAAAAATGGAGCTGCCGTAACTACGGAAGCTCCGCATAATAAACATCTCTAAAGTCTGATAGTAAGCCATTTTCCACGTGAAAAACGAATATTATATAGTATAAATCTCAGATACTGGTCAATACAAAGAGCGAGCCAAGCTCCTGTAACACCAAATCCAAACGGGTATATAAAAAGATATGTAAGAACGGATCGTTCAATGCCGATACAGATCAGTCCAACAAGAGCAACAAACTTTGTATCTCCTGCACCCCTTAAACAGCCTGCATAAATAACCTGAGATATTTGTCCTGGAGATGCTATAGCAAGTAATAACAAAAGTAATACGCCTTTTTTGATAATTAAGTCTGCTTCCGGTTCATCTGTAGTGAAAAGTCGCATAATTGGATTGCCGCCTAAAGATAGTAGAATAACTGTCAAAGACGAAAGCAATATGCCAACTCTCTGACCAATTTTTCCATAGAGGATTGCACAGTCGGCTCGTTTCCTGCCAAGGCTTTGCCCTACAAGCGCCGCAGATGCGTTTCCGAGTCCGTCACCGATACAGAAAGTAAGATTAGTAACTGACATACAAATTGTATGAGTTGAAAAATCAACTGTACCAAGTCCCGCCACAAGCTTTGCAATTGTGAAAAAACCTATTCTGACAAATAGCTGTTCAAGCAATGCCGAAGATGAAACATTAAATACAGGTATAAGATCTTCTCTTGAAAATTTGAACATTTCCTTAAAGTTAAGATATAGATATCCGTTCTTTTTAAGAACGACTCCTAGTGCAATTGCTGCAGCTACGATGTTTGAAATTAATGTCGCAATTGCGGCTCCTGTGACCTTAAGAGTCGGAAAGAATAATAAGCCGTTAATTAATATTGCATTGAAAACAACATTGACAATATTTGCAATCATATTTGAGGTGAAAGCAATTCTTGTATTTCCAACTCCTCGCTGCGAGGCACATATTACTCCATTGATTGACATAAAAATCATACCAAACATTGTAATTCGGAAATACTGTACAGAATTCTTAATAATGTCATCTTCAGCGCCGCCAAGACGCAGCAGCGGCTCGGCAAATACAATACCTATAATTGCAACCAATACGCCGATAAT
>JAZNAB010000021.1:0-13150 GCA_045586285.1 Candidatus Flemingiibacterium sp.
GCCTCTTGTATACTTGAGTTTAAGGTTTGTTTCATAGTATACAGGAACGATATATCTGTATCCGCAGTATGCCATAAGCTCTGTTGCAGCGGAAACAAGATCGGTTCTTTCAACCGGAACGGTAGAAAGAACACCCGCCCACTGAGCAAGTTCCTCGGTTACAGTATAGTAGTTATCGATATTGGTATTTGCCTTTGGAAGAGGAAGAAGTGCATAGTCTGTTTCCATATTCATAAATCCCGTATCAGCTATATCATAGAAGCGTCCGATATAGAAGAGTGAACGGTCTTCTGTAAATGCTCTTTTTGCTAAAGCGTTGGCGTCACTTCCAAGGGTTTGGTAGTAGCTCTGGTTATTCCATACAAGCTTACCAACCTGGTCAATAAGTGTAAGTGTTGTAGGTTTATTCATTTCAAGTGTAGGATAACCGTCTTCATCACGTCCGGTAAACTCATATCCGGCACTATACATTAAATACTCAAAAATATAGTCGGTTCTTGATGAAACAAGACCAAAGCGGTCGGTTGCATCCTTCTTCGTGTTACCGTTATCGGCATAGCAGCCTTCCATAAGCTCATACATCTTATCAAGCGTCCATTCACCGTCAATAACGATTTCATAGAGCTCTTCGATTTCCATTCCCTTAAGCTCCTTAAGAAGCTTTTCGTTTACGGCAACAGTTACACCTCTCTCAATAGAGTTGTAGTTCATATCACCGAAGAGAATATATGGCTCATTAGCGTTAAGAGATACAGATTCAATGTAACCCTTGTTCCACCATACCTGATCAAGATCAACGTATGTAAGCTCACTTACAGGTAAAAATGCGCCTTCATAGCTGAGCTGACTCATAATAGAAGTTACACTTGATGTAAAGTCCCAGTCATCAGAACCGGAGTTTACTGCAGTACGAAGGGTTGGGAGCATACCTGTTGCATTATCCTGCCAACTACCTTCGTGGTTTGTTATTTCAACTGTAATTCCAAGGGTTTCCTCGATAAATGCAAGTCTGTCATGTTTTGCCTTTTGAATTGGGTTAGATGGGTCGTAATCTTCATCGCTCCAATTTTCAAGAGTAATACCGTACATACTTTCCATTGTGTACATATTGAAGGTTTCGCCATCAAATCTTACAGATTCGGGAATTCCGTGCTCAAGGCCGCCGGAAAGTCCGCCTTCAAGCGCTGATGGCTTTGTTTCGGTTGGCTTAGGATCATCGCCGTTACAGCCAGCAATCATAGTAAGTGCCATAGCTGCGAGAACCGCCCACGTTAATATGCGTTTAATTTTCATTATTATCTATCCTTTCGATAAAAAATTGCAAACCGCCGCAAACACGGCAGTCTACTACACTTAAAATTATATCAAAATTTACAGTTATAGTCAATCGTCAAACATCACAACTATTTGTGTTATTTTTGTGCAGTTTGTTCAACAAAAGTATTTTCGACGTTGTTTCAAAAAAAACGACGCCACACAATCTGCTAAAAATCACGGTTAATTCACGACAATTTGCAAATTATCTCCTATTGTTTTTTAATATTTATTTGATTTATAATATCAAAACTCATTTGTGAATTTTTTATAAATTCTTGCAGAAGCATTTATACAGAAGTGACAATCCGATTAATCGTCTTTTAATCTTCCCGGCAACAGAAAAAAGCTCCCGACAGAGTTTGTCGGGAGCTTAATTCTTTATTCAAATCAAAGCCATTTATAGCGCCTTAACTTCTTCCATAATAAAGGCTTCAAGAATGTCGCCCTCTTTAATGTCGTTAAATCTGTCAAGTCCGATACCACACTCAAAGCCTTGTGCAACTTCCTTGGCATCATCTTTAAAGCGTTTAAGCGAAGAAATCTTATCTTCAAATATAACAACACCGTCACGAACAACACGGATTTGAGAATTTCTGGTTACCTTACCGTCCTGGATATATGAACCTGCAATGGTTCCGACGTTTGGAACGTGAATAGTCTGACGAACCTCAGCTCTTCCAAGAACAACTTCCTTGAATTTAGGAGCAAGCATACCTTTCATAGCAGCTTCGATTTCTTCTATACATTCGTAAATAATACGGTAAGTGCGAATATCGACTGCTTCTCTCTCCGCCTTATCTACAGCAGACTTATCCGGACGCACGTTAAAGCCCACAATAATTGCATTTGATGCGGAAGCGAGCATTACGTCGCCTTCGGTAATTCCGCCGACTGCTGTATGAATAATGTTTACTCTTACTTCCTCGCCGGAAAGCTTCTGAAGCGACTGTTTTACTGCTTCTGCAGAGCCGCCCACGTCAGCTTTGACGATAATATTAAGATCCTTAGCGCCGTCGGAAATCTGTGCGAACAAGTCGTCAAGATTAACCTTTGCATTTGCCTTGAACTGTTCATTCTTAGCTTTTTCACGGCGTTGTTCAGCAAGTTCTCTCGCCATGCGCTCATCTTCGACCGCCGCAAATTCGTCGCCGGACTCCGGAACTTCTGCAAGACCGATAATCTCAACAGGAACAGATGGGCCTGCAGTCTTAACGGTTCTGCCTTTATCGTCTGTCATAGCACGGACACGGCCGACTGCCGTACCTGCAATTACAATGTCACCGCTGTTAAGAGTACCGTTCTGTACAAGCACAGTTGCAACAGGACCTCTGCCTTTATCAAGCCTTGCTTCAATTACAAGTCCCTTCGCACGACGGTTAGGATTAGCACGAAGCTCCTTCATATCCGCAACAAGCAATAAGTTTTCAAGAAGATCGTCAATACCCATTTTTGTAAGGGCAGACACGCCAACGCAAATAACGTCGCCGCCCCACTCTTCCGGTACAAGCTCATACTTTGTAAGCTCTTGCTTAACATTATCCGGATTAGCTGTGGGTTTATCCATTTTATTTATAGCAACAACAATATCAATACCTGCAGCTTTTGCGTGATTGATTGCTTCTACAGTCTGTGGCATAATTCCGTCATCTGCAGCAACTACGAGGATTGCAATATCAGTTGACTTTGCGCCTCTTGCACGCATTGCGGTAAACGCTTCGTGACCGGGGGTGTCAAGGAATGTGATATCTCTGCCGTTTACATTTACTCTATAAGCACCAATTGCCTGAGTAATACCGCCCGCTTCGCCCGACGTTACGTTAGTATGACGAATAGCGTCAAGAAGCGAGGTTTTACCGTGGTCAACGTGTCCCATTACACATACAACCGGACTTCTCGGAGAAAGATTTGCTTCATCATCAGCATCATCATCAAAAAGACGTTCCTCAATTGTAATAACAACCTCTTTTGTAACCTTAGCGCCAAGCTCATCTGCAACGAGATATGCAGTATCATAGTCAATAACCTCGTTAACCGAAGCCATAACTCCGAGAAGCATCAGCTTCTTGATAACCTCACCCGCAGTAATCTTAAGACGCGAAGCAAGTTCTCCAACCGAAATTTCGTCCGGAACAGTAATCTGAAGCGGCTGCTTCTTAGCTCGTTCAATGCCTTGTTTGCGCATTTTTTCCATTGCCAAACGCTCTTTTTCACGCTGACTGCGGAAATCTCCCTTTGTATTCTGCTTTTTAAGCTTTTGCTTTTGAGCTCTGTCGTTATTACCCGTATCAGCCGCCAGATTTTCAAGGCGCTCATCATACTTGTCAAGGTCAACGGAAGATGTACGCATATCGACAATACGGCTCTCTCCCGTATTCTTAGCTCCGCTTTGACCTCTTGTATAGGTATGGACAGGCTCACGTTTAACAGGTGCCATTCTTTCCGAGCCGGATTCTTTATCCTTGAATCCGCCGAAATCGTTGTTTCTGTAACCCCCCTGCGAACGATTGTCTTTTCCGCCGTCACGGTTAAATCCACCCGCCTGACGTCCGCCTTGCGCATTATCACGGTTGAATCCACCCGCCTGACGTCCGCCTTGCGCATTATCACGGTTGAATCCGCCCGTCTGGCGTCCGCTCTGTGCTCCGTCACGGTTGAAATCATTCTGAGGACGTGCATCTTTTGCACTATCACGGTTATTATCCTTGTTGATTTGACCAGCCGCTGCTTTCAAAGGTGCTTTACTCGTGTCTTCTTTAGTTTCTGAAGACTTGACTTCTTCAGCCTTTGGCACCTCGGCTTTGGGTGCATCGGCTTTAGCTGCTTTTGGCTTTGCTGTTTCAGCTTTGGTTTCTTTTACTGTTTCTTCAGCCTTCTTAGCGTCAGATTCAGCCTCTGCTTTCGTCTCTTTCTTCTCTTCAGCCTTTGTTTCCTTTTCTGCAGTCTCTTCCTTCTTTGCCGGAATAATAGCCTTTCGGTCAAGGTAATCTCCCATATTATCAATCTGAACACGCTTTGTAAGTGCGTCCATTACGAGATTAAATTCCTCAGCATCAAGCACGGTAGAATGTGTTCTGCCCTCAATTCCGCTTTCGGTAAGTGCATCAATAATTTCCTTGTTTTTAAGACCGAGGTCTTTTGCAAGGTTACTTATGCGAGTTTGGTTTTTCCGATTTTCTGCCATATTGTATTATCATCCTTTCGGTACGGTTATGTCATCTTTCAAGTTAGCTTCAAACAGTGCGAAAATACCGTTTGCAAAATTCTCGTCGGCTACTCCGACTACGGCAATACTTGAGGTTTTTCCAACCTGTCGTGATAGGGTATCTGTATCTATCGGTACAATGCACACATCTGCATCGTAAAACTTGCAGGCATCTAAAATTCGCTTCTTGGTATTATCGGAAGCATCTTTTGCCACCAAGGCAAGATAAAGCTTACCCCGGCGTATCTCATCTCTGCAAAGATCCGCTCCGAAAACAAGTCGTCTTGCTCTCGCCGCCAGTCCAAGAAGTCCGAGAAGCTTTTTTGTCTTCTCCTCGGGAAGTTTATGAAGTCCGCAAAAAAGCGCTTCTGAGCTTTCTTTGTTATTCCTCATTTTCCGAAAGCTCCTTTTCAATCAAGTCAAAAACCTCTGAGGGAATCTCTACCTCAAGGCTTCTCTCAATGCTTTTCTTTTTACGGCACATTTTAAGACAATCAGCGCATTTGCAAATATATGCGCCTCGCCCGGATTTTTTTCCCGTAAGATCAAGGGATATGCTTCCGTCAGGCGCTCTGACTACACGTACAAGCTCATTTTTCGGTTTGGAACTTGCGCATCCCAGGCATTTTCTTTCGGGAATTTTCTTTTTCGGCTTTGCCTGATTTTTTTCCTGCAAAATTGGTTTTCCTCCGTATTTTTCGGCTGTCCGGTGCAAACCTGAATGACACCGGATGCCTTTATATTTTAAGATTATATGTTTTATTCATTTTATTCTGCATCATCAATAATGGCTTGTTTATTTGCTTCTTCCTCTTCAAAAGCGGCCTTTGTCTTTATATCAATCTTAAAGCCTGTAAGACGGGCAGCAAGACGGGCATTCTGTCCCTCTTTGCCGATTGCAAGAGAGAGCTGATCTGCATCAACCACAACTCTGCAAGCTCGCTCACCGTCAAGGATTACTTCCTTTACAGCTGCGGGAGCAAGTGCTGCGCTTACATATTCAACAGGATCTTCGCTGTATTTAATAATATCAATCTTTTCTCCACGGAGCTCGTTTACGATATTCTGAATACGCATACCCTTGTTACCGATACAAGCACCGATTGGATCAACGCCTTCCTCACGGCTCATAACCGCCATCTTTGTTCTGGAGCCTGCTTCTCTTGTTATACTCATAATAACAACAGTACCGTCTTGTATTTCTGGAATTTCAAGCTCGAAAAGACGTTTTACAAGGCCGGGCGCAATTCTGGAAAGCGATACAACAGGGCCTCTTAAGCTTTCTTTCATAACCTCTGTTACAAAAACCTTGATTCTGTCGCCTACGTTGTAATGCTCACCGGGAATCTGATCCTGCTTCTTAAGGTAAACCTTACTTGTTCCGGTATCTACAAGCACGTCTTCATTTTCAGGATCAACCTTATCAACAATAGCGGTAATAATTTCTTCCTTCTTGCTTTCGTATTCTTTAATCATCATAGAGCGTTCCGCTTCTCTTATGCCTTGAATAATAACCTGCTTTGCTGTCTGTGCGGAAAGACGGCGGAAGTTCTTCGGCTTAAGCTCAATCTCGCAAACGCCCCCAAGAGATGATCTGCGGCTAACCTTTCTTGCATCTTCAAGAGAGATTTCCTCAGCCTCGTTTGTGACCTCTTCAACAATGTTCTTCTGTTCAAACATACGGATATTTTTCTTTTCCTTGTTAATGTCCACACGAACATTTACAAGTCCGTTACGGTCACGCTTATAGGCACTTATAAGAGCAGCCTCTACTCTTTCAAGCATATAGTCAACAGAAATGCCCTTTTCTTTTTCAAGAAGCTCTAATGCTTCAAACAACTCGGAATTCATTTTTTGATAACCAAACCTTTCTTTCAATTAAAAATCGTATACTGTCTTTGCTTTTGACACTGCTTCTCTTGGAATTATAAGCTCTGTTCCCTCAGAATTAATTGTTATCTCCTTGTCCTTATAGGCACAAAGCTCACCAACTATAACTTTTTTGTCCGGACAGGCTTCTGTCGGCGCAAATAAACGAAGCTCCACCTTTTCGCCTATCAGCGCTTCAAAATGCCAATCGTGGCGAATGTCACGCTCAAGTCCCGGTGATGACACTTCAAGATGATAGGAGTCTTCAATGGGATCAAGCTGGTCAAGCAGCGGATCAATTGTACGGTGAACACGTTCACAGTCATTAATGTCAATTCCATTTTCACTGTCAATGGTAAAGCGCAGGAAATAATCGGCTCCTTCCTTAACGTATTCAATATCCCATACGTCGTAGCCAAGCCCGTTTATTACCGGCTCAAGCTCTGCCGTTACGACGGCAACTACATTTTTTGATGATTTCTTTTGTTTCAATTTTTTCTCCAAATTCCCGATGCCGAAGGCTCTCGGAATAATAAATTAAGAGTGGGTCTTTCAACCCACTCTCCTTATATTCATAATCTTACAATACATATTATATCACACAAAAACCGTAATTGCAATAGTTTTTGGAAAATTTTTTATTTTTTTATCAAAAAGGGGTTTACAAAATCAATTTCATATTATATAATAGTGGTATAACAGTTAAAAAAGGCTGTGAACGGAAGGATATCCGTATGGATTGGCAAGAGAACTGCGCCGCTATATGCGTGCTGTGAGCGCATACAACACCAACGGATAATAAGTGCGTCCGTGAGCCGCTTGGGTGAAAATAAGTAGTCCTTGCCGTGCGCTTCACGTTACAGGAGCAGGCATAAAAATGTGCCGTTGAGTATAATTATAAAGTGGAACCGCGTACTGACGCCTTTATATCTCGGACTATCTGAGAGTAAAGGTGTTTTATTTTTTTAAGGAGGCTAACGTGAAAATATTATAATCGGTAATCCGATATTCACAGTTTCACGTCCAAACTATTTGAGCCGCCTTTGGCGGAATGGAGGTTATTATGGATTTTAATTTGAGTCTTGATGTAAATGAACTAAAAAAAAGCATAAAAAAAGTCAAAGATGACATTACAAACGATATTAAAGTTATAAGGGAACGTGATCCTGCCGCAAGAAGCAATCTTGAAGTTGCGCTTCTTTATTCGGGCTTTCACGCTCTGCTTGCATACAGACTGTCACATAAGCTCTACAAATCGGGGAAGCCCTTTGCCGCAAGAATGATCAGTCAAGGAGCAAGATTTTTAACAGGTATTGAAATTCACCCGGGTGCAACTATCGGAAAAGGGCTGTTTATTGACCACGGAAGCGCCGTTGTAATCGGCGAAACCGCTGAAATTGGCGATAACTGCACCATTTATCAGGGTGTAACTCTCGGCGGCACGGGTAAGCATACAGGCAAACGCCACCCAACACTCGGCAATAACGTAATGATTGGCTCAGGAGCTAAGGTGCTTGGGCCTTTCAAGGTGGGGGATAACTCAAAAATTGCGGCTAACGCCGTTGTTCTTGAAGAAATTCCCGATAACTGCACCGCCGTCGGTATCCCTGCAAGAATTGTTAAAAGAAACAATTCAAAAGTAACCCCGTGCGACCTTGACCAAGTTCACATTCCCGACCCGGTTGCACAGGAGCTGTGCAAACTTACAATCCGCCTTGAACAGCTTGAAAAAAAGCTCAAACTTGCCGAAGAAGCAGCAAAAAATAAAGATACAAATTAATTAAAGAGGAAAAAATATGAAGCTTTATAATACCGCAACAAGACAGAGAGAAGATTTTGTTCCGAACAATCCGGATATTGTAAAAATGTATACCTGCGGCCCGACCGTTTATCACTTTGCTCACATTGGCAATCTCCGCTCTTATATTATGGAAGATATTCTTGAAAAATCCCTCAGGTATATTGGATATAACGTAAAACGAGTTATGAACATAACCGACGTCGGACATTTGGCATCAGATGCCGACACCGGCGAAGATAAGATGTTAAAGGGCGCAAAGCGTGAAAACAAGTCAGTTATGGAAATAGCTAAATTCTATACAGATGCATTTTTTGAGGATTGCAAAAAGCTCAATATCAAGCGTCCCGACGTTGTAGAACCGGCAACCGCCTGCATTGACGATTACATTCACATAATTGAAACCCTTATGGAAAAAGGATATGCTTATTTTTCCGGCGGAAACATTTACTTTGACGTTTCAAAGCTTGATAAATACTACATCTTCAATGATTTCAGCGAAGACGACCTTGAGGTCGGCGTCAGAGAGGGAGTTGAAGAAGACTCAAACAAGAAAAACAAAAACGATTTCGTTTTGTGGTTTACAAAGTCTAAGTTTGAAGACCAGGCGCTTAAATGGGATTCTCCCTGGGGAATCGGATACCCCGGATGGCATATTGAGTGTTCGGGAATTTCTATGAAACATCTCGGCGAAGATCTTGACATTCACTGCGGCGGTATTGACAACGCTTTCCCTCATCATACCAATGAAATAGCACAGTCGGAGGCTTATCTCGGTCATAAATGGTGCAATTATTGGATGCACGTTCATCATCTTAATACAAATTCAGGTAAAATGTCAAAGTCAAGCGGAGAATTTTTGACTGTATCACTTTTAGAACAAAAGGGGTATAATCCTCTTGTTTACCGTCTTTTCTGCCTACAGTCCCACTACAGAAAGAATTTGGTATTCTCCTTTGAAAACCTCGACAATGCTGTAATTACCTATAATAAGCTTATAGGTAAAATTGCAGCTATAAAAGACGAGGGTGAGCTTGATAATCAAACCTTCCGGGAGCTTCGCACAAAATTCACTGAGGCTCTTGAAAACGATATCAATACCGCACTTGCCATAACTGCTCTTTACGATGTTTTAAAGGCAAACACAAACGGCAAAACAAAACTTGCCCTGATTGAAGATTTCGACCGTGTACTCAGTCTTGACCTTATTGCCGCAGCAAAGAAAAAGGCAGCTGCCGCCCAGAATGTAAAAGCCTCTTCCGGGAACGGCGAATATGCCATTATCTCCGAAGACGGAATTGCCGATGCCGATATCGAAGCAAAGCTTTTAGCCCGCCGTGATGCAAAGAAAGCAAAAGATTTTGCCACAGCCGATAAAATCAGAGCTGAGCTCCTTGCAAACGGAATTGAAATTACCGATATTTCGGGCGGCGTTAAGTGGAAAAAGGTCTGAAAACCGTCATTTTTAAAGTTTTTACAAGGCTTAACCACGTATTTTGTGCATAATGCATATTGAAATTTTATATAAATTGGTGTAAGATATATATTAGCATTATTTTATTTCATTTAAATTTTAAAGGAGTTAACATTATGAAAAAAGTATTATCACTTGTTCTTTGTGCTATCATAGCACTCACAATGCTCGCTTCCTGCGGCACTGAAACAGTTTCCAAGGTTAAGGTAATCGATATCGCACTTTCTGAGGAATCTTATGCTTTTGCAGTTTCCAAGGAAGACGCTGACCTTCTCACAAAGGTTAATGAATACCTTGCAAAGATTAAGGGCGACGGTACATTTGATGCAATCTGCGATAAGTATTTCGGTAACGGTACACCCACAAAGATTACATCTTCCGCATTTGATGAATCCAAAGACCAGCTCGTAGTTGCTACCAGCACCGGTTTTGAACCCTTTGAAATGGTTGACGACAAGGGCCTTTACTTCGGTATTGACCTCGAAATCGCAGCAGGACTTGCTGAATACCTCGGCAAAGAGCTTGTTATCCAGGATATGAAGTTTGAATCTGTTGTTACTTCCGTTCAGAACGGTCAGTGCGACATTGCTATGGCAGGTCTTACAATCACTCCCGCAAGACAAGAGGTTGTAACCTTCAGCGATTCTTACTATAATGCAGCACAGGTTCTTATCGTTCCCGAAAACTGCACAGACTTTGATGCTTGTACCACTGCTGACGAGGTTGTTGCAATTCTCGACACACTTACAAAAGACAATAAGATAGGCTGCCAGGCAGGTACTACAGGCGAAACATACATTATGGGCGACCTTGAAAAAGGCGACGAGGGTTACGGCTTTAAGGGTATCCCCGCTGAAAAGATGGCTTATGACTATGCAGCACTTGCTGTAACTGCAATGCTTAACGGCGAGATTGACTACGTTGTACTCGACAATGCACCTGCAAATGCAATTGCTAATTCTGTTAACGGCAAATAATTAACTAAGTTTAATTAAATTAAATCACTATCCGGAGCCTGCACGTCTTGCTTGACTGTCGGCTCCGGTATTTTAAAATATGAAGAGAGCTTACAGTTTTCTTCGGTTTTTCGGCAATCTGCCGAGATTTTACTGCTCAATTCCAGGCGAAGAATTGTAGAAAGGAAGATCTGCTCTGCAGGTCACGGTCATTATAATGGGAGATATTGCAGTAAGATGGTCGAAGTTCTGGCAATCCTTTTGGGTAAATGAAGGTTATATCCGAGTTTTCTCCGAAGGTCTTACAAACACTTTGATTATCGCTGTTCTTGGTCTTGTAATCGGTATTTTTATCGGAACTGTCATTGCTGCCGTAAAGGTTATGCCGAAATACAAGCTTTTACCACGTATACTTGACGCTATCAGCACTGTTTATGTGGGATTTTTCCGTGGAACGCCTATAGTTGTTCAGCTTCTTCTTGCATATTTTGTTATTTTCCCGATGATTGGAATTAACATAGGCTCACTTAACACCTGTATTCTTGTTTTCGGACTTAACAGCGGCGCTTACATATCCGAAATAATGCGCGCCGGCATACAGTCCGTTGATATCGGTCAGATGGAAGCCGGCAGAGCGCTCGGACTCAGCTATTTTATCACAATGGTGAAGATTATAGTTCCACAGGCGGTTAAAAACATTCTTCCGACACTCGGAAATGAATTTATAGCACTCATCAAGGAAACATCTGTTGCAAGTTTTGTTGCGGCAGTTGACCTTTATAAAGTATTTACGGAAATAGGCACCAGCAACTATGAATATCTGATACCGTATTTGTTTATGGCAGTAATTTATATTGTGCTTGTAATGCTTATAACCTTGTTAATAAAGCTTATGGAAAGGGGACTGAAAAAGAGTGATAGACGTAGTTAATTTAAAAAAGAGCTTTGGCTCGCTTGAAGTCCTCAAGGGTATAAATGTAGAAATCAACAAAGGTGATATTGTCTGCGTAATCGGCCCTTCCGGAAGCGGAAAGAGTACATTTTTACGTTGTCTTAACTGTATGGAAGATCCAACGGGCGGAAAGATTATTTTCCACGGAGTTGATATAGCTGATATGAGCGTTGATATAAATTATCACAGAAGAAAAATCGGTATGGTTTTCCAACAGTTCAATCTGTTTAACAACAAGACAGTTCTTGAAAATATTATGCTTTCCCCCGTTCACATTGCTCTTTCAGACAGAAAAAAAGCAATGACTTTCAATTTTTTCCTTCCTTTTACCAATCTTTTCAGAAAAGTTAAAAAGGAAAAAATAGAAATACAAAAATCAAAAGCTGATATCAAGGCAGAGGCAAAGGAAAATGCTCACAGACTCCTTAACCGTATCGGACTTGATGACAAGGCAAATGTTTATCCATCAACTCTTTCCGGCGGTCAAAAACAGCGTGTTGCTATTGCCAGAGCCCTTGCTATGAATCCCGACGTAATTCTTTTTGATGAGCCGACCAGTGCCCTTGATCCAGAAATGGTAGGCGAAGTTCTTGACCTTATGAAAGAACTTGCCCGTGATGGTATGACAATGGTTGTTGTAACTCACGAGATGGGATTTGCAAAAGAAGTTGCTTCAAGAATACTTTTTATAGATCAAGGTATTATTTTGGAAGAAAGCTCCCCGGCGGAGTTTTTCGAGGCCCCAACTCACCCGAGAACAAAAGAATTTTTATCAAAGGTACTGTAATAATACAAAAAAACTCGCCGCCCGAAAGGGCGGTACACTTAAGGACAGTTTTGAGAGTACATTACCTACCGACAGAAAAAACAGAAACCGCAGATTGATTTTCTGCGGTTTTTGTGTTATAATAAAAACAATAATTTTAAAGAGGAAAAGGAAGATGCTTATGAGAGATGTGATTGAACATTATAACAAGCTAATTGACGAAAACAATGACCCTGCTCGTGATCCTAAACCTTTGAGAAATTATATGGATAAGTGGGACGGAGAGAAATTTATCGAGAGTATGCAGCTTGATAAAAGCAAATCCGTATTGGAAATAGGAATAGGAACAGGGCGACTTGCCATAAAAGTTGCACCAAATTGTAAAAGCTTGTGTGGAATAGATATTTCCGAAAAGACAATTGGGAGAGCTACTGAAAATCTATCATTGTATCAAAATATAAAGCTTATTTGCGATGATTTTATGTCTTGTGAATTTAAAGCACAGTTCGATGTAATATACTCGTCATTGACATTTATGCACATACAGGATAAATTATCAGCTATACAAAAAATTGCTACTTTGTTGACAAATAACGGACTTTTCGTTTTATCAATCGATAAAAGTCAGAATGAGCATATCGATATGGGTAATAGAAAGGTAAAAATATATCCCGATAACCCTAACGATATACGTAGTTATCTTTCAATATCAAAGCTTAAAATCATAAATGAATTTGAAACAGATCACGCATACGTAACGGTTAGTAGAAAAGCCTCCCTTGTGTAAAGGGAGGTGGCACACGAAGCGTGACGGAG
>JAZNAB010000022.1:0-2768 GCA_045586285.1 Candidatus Flemingiibacterium sp.
GACCGCTTGGCCTCCGACTTATGCGGGGATAATATTTTATAAATAATTATGTATGGCTCTTTTTTCTTAAGTCAAGCAATCTTACTACAATCGGGCTTAATACAATATTTGTTATAAGTTCAAAAATAAAGTTTCCACCTGCAAGTACGATAAGCATATACATTATGAAATTACCGCCAAATCCCTCTGCGATCGCCCAATCCTTCACAGTATCAAGGAAGAAGGTAAAACAGCCGAGATAAAACACTCCCGTATTTACAACAGGGCAAACAATAGCAGCAACAAGCACAGCAACATAACGATTCTTTTTTTCAAGCAGCTTGTATACAAGTCCCGCACAAAGTCCGCAGGCAATCCCCTTTAAAAGAACGGTAATAATAGTGCCTGGAATATTTATAGCCAAAAATGCCGCCGCATCACCGTTAAGCAAAACAACTGCACCAAATACAAAACCAAGCCAAGCCCCCATATACTTTCCGCAGCTTGCCGCACCAATTACTATCGGAACAAGCACAAGTGAAACCTGAAACATACCAAGCTTAATAAATGCACCCATAAATTGAAGAACAATCACTATAGCAGTAAGAATTGCCCCCATTGTTAAAGTCACTGTAGAAATTCGTTTATTATTTGATAATGACATAATTTAACCATAGCTTTTTGCCGGTTTACAACCATAACATTTGCAAAAAGCGCCCTTTCTGACCTTTTCGGTCTCACTTTTTATTTTTCCTTTTTATGTTCCTTTAAATTGTTCAACTCAACAAGGAAGGAGTCAACATCGCCAAACTCACGGTATACCGAACAAAATCTGATATAAGCAACTTCGTCAAGTTCACGAAGCCCCGCCATAATTCTTTCTCCAATTTCAACGGTTGAAACCTCAACACGCATACCGTTTTTAAAATCTGCTTCCATAGCATCTACAATACCGTTCATCTGCTCCTCGGTAATAGGGCGTTTCTGACAGGCTTTTCTGATACCATTCATTATTTTTTCACGATTAAAAGCCTCACGCTTATTATCTCGCTTACATACCACAAGCGCTGTTCTTTCAACAGTTTCATATGATGTATATCTATGCTTACAATTGAGGCATTCTCTTCTGCGGCGAATACTGCAGTCATCGTCAATAGGACGAGTATCAAGCACCTTATCCTCTTTGCATCCGCATACAGGACATTTCATATTTTTTAACCGAGCCTTTCTATTTTAACTTGCAAGAATAGTTTTCAATGCAAGTGTTTATTAAATTCATTATCAACCGAATTTTTCATAAATATCGATTTCACTTTAAATTATACCACATTAAAGCTGATTTTTCAATACCTAATAACATTTTTTCCAAATTTTGTGAAAATTGTTCGACAAAATCCTTGTGACGTATTGTCTTTTTTTGATTATAATATAATACAGTGTCAAATAAGGGAGGAATTAATATAAACTCTATTATCGGAATAACATCAGATATATTAAATGGCGACCTTTTTTTGAGAAGACAATACTGCACAGCCATACTTATCGCAGGCGGCATACCGCTTGTGCTTCCGAGTGTTGGCAACGCAAAATCGGTAATCGGCATCTGTGACGGATTATTGTTAAGCGGTGGCGGAGATATCAGCCCAAATCTATGCGGCATTACCGACTATAATCCGGCACTTCTTTCTGACGTATCACCGGAGCGTGACCTATACGAGCTTGAACTTGCACGTTTAGCATATGAAAAAAACATACCAACCCTGGCAATTTGCAGGGGACTACAGGTTATGAATGTAGCACTGGGAGGCAGTTTGAATTTTGATATATCTGGTCATCGACAAAAACGCTCACGTGATTGTCCTTCCCACAGTATAGATATAAAAAGCGGTTCTCTGCTTCGCCGTCTGATACAGAAGTCAGAGCTAGAAGTTAACAGCTTTCATCATCAGTCAGTAAACACCTGCGCCGAAAGCCTGAAGATATCCGCCAAGGCAGAAGACGGAACGATAGAAGCTATTGAAGCCGAGGATAAAAAATTCTATCTCGGTGTACAGTGGCACCCGGAGCATATGGACAGCCGGGAATGTAAAGTTTTGTTTGCGGCATTATGTGCAGCCGCCAACGGTTTTGCCCGAGCTTAAAACCTCGGGCTGAAAAATGAACCTGCTTCTAAAATCTCTTGTGGATTTATTTTAATTGTTTTTATATCAATTGAAAAAATACCATAATTTACACTTGATAAAAGGCAAATTTTTTTATAAAACCTATTGACAAACAGTTTTATTAGTGATATAATATTATCCGTTAAACAAATTTGATGGGGATTTGTGTAACGGTAGCACGACAGACTCTGACTCTGTTTGTGGGGGTTCGAACCCCTCATCCCCAGCCAAAAAGATAATCCGCTTGTCGCTTGACAAAGCGGATTTTTTTATTCTATCCTGCCGCATTATGCTATAATAAAAGTATAAATGCCGCAGACAAGCTGCGGCGGAACAAGGAAACTTTTATTTGATCATAAATTTTCAATTAATGCAATGGTTCAAGGAAAATTTATGATATAATATACTCGCAAATATGTTGCAATAAAGCGTATGTTATCAAGAAAAACAACGGCATTGACAATAATTACAATTTGTAATATAATTAAGGTGTATTGGATCAATCATTATAAGTATTTTGGAGATGCTTATGGAAAAAGAATGTTTATTGGCAAAAGAATTATTACTGAGCTCCGATTATACAGTTGTTGCATATAGTAAAGAAAAAGTATATACTTCAAACAAAAG
>JAZNAB010000023.1:0-18582 GCA_045586285.1 Candidatus Flemingiibacterium sp.
ATTTCCATAGAAGAAAATGAAAAAACAGCGGATATACTAGAAATACTGCTAAAGTTTATATCAAACAACAAAAAAGTCTGCGAAGTACGTACAGTAAAAGCAGCTTTTATTAAATGATACTTAGTATTTAACCGAAAGGACGATGAGTAATATGCCCGACAACAGTACAAAGAAACGAATCCTTGTGGTTGAGGACGAAAAGAATATTGCGATGACTCTTGCTTATAATTTAATGAAAGCAGATTATGCCTATGACCTTGCATTTGACGGAGAAGACGGTCTTAAAAAAGCACTTACCGGAAATTTTGATTTAATTCTTCTTGACCTTATGCTACCAAAAATGGACGGGTTTGAGGTTTGCAAAAGGGTCAGAGAAAAGCTTTCCACCCCCATAATAATTGCAACCGCACGTGTGGAAGAAGTTGATAAAATTATGGGACTTGACATCGGTGCTGACGACTATGTAACAAAGCCCTTTTCAATGAACGAGCTGCTTGCAAGAATCAAAGCAAACATTCGCCGCTCCAGAAGTGAAGTTGTAAGCTCATCAGGTGAAGCTGAAGCTTCTGTCATTACTATAAGAGGCCTTGTCATTGACTGTGAGAAATATCTTGTCACAAGAGATTCAACACCTATCGAGCTTACTAAGAAAGAGTATGAACTGTTACTCTTTATGGCAAAAAATCTCGGTGTTGTATATTCAAGAGAACAGCTTCTTTCAGAAGTATGGGGATATGACGGATTTTTCGGAGATACATCCAGCGTTGACGTTACTGTAAGCCGCCTGCGTTCTAAGCTTGAAGCTGATGCAGGTAAACCTGAATACCTGTTCACTAAACGTGGCATGGGGTACTATATAAAATAAGTTATGTATAACAGTCTATATTTTAAAATCATTTTAATTCTTGTAATTTTTATGGTAACGGTAATGTGTGTTATCGGTACTGTCCTGATAAATAATGTAAACAGCTTTTATATGGACGATTTTACAAGTCAGATGGAGCGTTCTTTTTCAAGCAACAGCACTCTGACACAAAAACTGCAAGCTGCTCTTTCAAATGAAAATTTTGCAAAAGAACAAGCTGCAATTTTAGACGCCTACGGCGGTGTTCTTGGAATTGACGACTACAGAAACTATTATGTTTTAAATGCAAATGGAGAATTTCTTGAAGGCTCGGACTCTGAGCTTGGAAAAAATCTCACAAAAACTGAAAATATGCTTGCAGCAATGAAGGGTGAAGTTGATAATACTCAACCTCTCGGTGCTGATTTTGCCGATTATGCGCTGAGGCTTTCAGATGGTGATTCGGAATGTATTATATACATCCGTGACTCTATGGACGAAATGCAACGTTTTACTTGGATTTTATTCTCGATAATATTACAGGCTTTGATGTTCGGTTTGATATTTGCAATTATTCTCGCATTTTTCCTCTCAAAAGCCATTACTTCACCAATTCAAAGTATAACAAGTGGCGTTGAGGATATTGCAGAAGGTGAGTTTTCAAGTGAACTTACGGTTCATTCCAATGACGAAATAGGTAAGCTGACCGATGCCTTCAACAATATGAAAGAGCGCCTAAAGAACACGCTTGAGGAGGTTTCCGGTGAGCACAGAAAGCTTGAAACCGTGTTTACCTATCTTCACGACGGAGTCATCGCATTTACTGAAGACGGTCAAGTAATGCATATAAATAAAAGCGTTAAAAAGCTTCTCGGCAAAAAATATAACGAAAATTTCAATTTTTCACGGTTTACAGAGCTTTTCGGAATCGAATATACTCCTTATTTCAACGTTGAGTATATGGACAAGGACAGAAGAGAAGACGGCTGTAATATAAGTGATGTTATGTTCGAAGGCAAAGTACTTGACTTTAATTTCGGAAACATCAATTATATGACAGATAACGGTCAGCGAAAAGGTACGCTTGCGGTAATTCACGATGAAACGGGCAGATATGAACTTGACCGTTCAAGACGAGAGTTTGTTGCAAATGTTTCTCACGAAATGAGAACACCGCTTACAAGTATAAAAGGTGCTTGTGAAACAATTCTATCGGACAAAGAAATGCCAGAAGATACAAAGCAGTTTTTCTTACAAATGGCGGTTGACGAATGTGACCGTATGACGAGAATTGTATCCGACCTTTTAGTTCTTTCCCGACTTGACAATAAGAGAACTCAATGGAATATTCAAAGCTTTGATCCCGGTCAAATGTTAGCCCATATTTGTGAGGTTATGAAAGTTGATGCTGATGCACACTCTCACACTCTTTTCCACTTCATAAGCGAATCGCTCCCCACAGTAAAAGCAGATAAGGAGCGAATAGAGCAGGTTATTATAAACGTTATGTCCAATGCTATTAAATATACCAATAACGGCGGCACTATAACTGTTTCTGCAAACGCTACTCAAGACGAGGTCATTATTGTTGTAAAAGATACCGGTATTGGAATACCGAAGGAAGACTTGCCTCATCTGTTTGAGCGATTTTACAGAGTTGAAAAGTCACGTACCAGCGAAACAGGCGGCACGGGACTTGGCCTTGCAATTTCAAAAGAGATTATCGAGGCTCACGGAGGCTCTATCTCTATCGAAAGTGTTAAGAATAAGGGTACTACAGTTACAATTACCCTTCCATTAGAGGCAAAGATTAAATAACCTGCCTCTTTTCCTATACTATATTTTTTTCAGTTTGTTTTGATTATATGTGCAGCGTATTGCAACGGCGTTTTGCATATGGCGCATAAGAAAGGAAGCCTTTATTTGCAGGCTGTATTTATACTATGAATAAAACCGGTAATCGCCTTGCCATAAGGCTTCGGGCTCATTTTAAAAACTTAATACTGTTTTTCCTCATTTGCTCACTTATAGTTCTTGTATCAATATATATTGGCGGAACAAGAGCGTACGAAAGTGCTGTACTCAACGACACGCCAAACGACAGTTTTAACCGTCTGTGGAGCGCTCTGAGCGATACTGAACCTCAAGGACTTAACAGTGAAAGACTTCTTCCCGAGCTTATCGGCTACAAAAGAGAGCCTTCTCACGATGCTTACGCTGTTATGGCTAATTATACTGCTATTTCAAGACTTTACGATATTGTAAAGCCGTGTATTCTTGAACTTTTCGGAGAAGGATCATACTGTAAAAAGCTAACAAAAGCCGAAGGAGCTGCAAAATTTATGACAGCTCAGTCTTCTCCTGAATTTGTGTATATACGATATCACACACCGGTTTTGTATCAGGTAATATATGCATTTGCCGCCGATAAAATCTCAATCAGCGATAATGAAACCGCCTCGGGAGTTGACGGCAATATCGGTGCTTATATAAGTGAGATTATTATCGTACCGGACGAAATGGCAATCTCCCATTGCTTTATTGCATATGCCACCGACGGAAGCGGCAATTATTATGAATTCAGAGGAACAAATCAAGAAATTTCTTCAAATTTTTACATTTCAAAGCTTGACGACTCAACCACCGCTGTCGAAACAGTCAATTTTGCTTTCAGCTATGATTTATGTGAAGATAAAGCAGAGCCGATAGTGTACGGGGGAATTAAATACTATAATCTTTCTTTCACTCCCTTTGATACAAATAATGATATGTACAAAAGTTCTCTGCTCAAACTGTTTGAGTATAATCCCGATAAGGTAAACAGCTATCCCAGTGGTCAGGATTTTGTATATGTAGACTCAACAAGTCAGCTTCATCTTGGAAATGGAATAGTATCCTTCTCAACCTATGACAGCATTTCCGGAGAAAAAGTTGTCAGAGGCCTTCAAATTGGCTCTCTGCTCGGATATACAAGCTCTGACAATATCGGGCTATTTGATAAAATAACGGCTGTTGATAACGTTGTTTCCAAGTTTGGAGAAATATCTCCTTTATTTATCGGAGAAAAAGCAGAAATATGTTTTGGAAACATTTATAGTGAAAACGGTGCTCTTATTATAGAATACCTTATGACATTCAATTCAGTTTTAGTTTCAAAAGAACCCTTTATCCGTGCCACAATAACAGGAGATATAATTTCAAAATTTGAAGTATTTCCATATGTAATTGAAGTGCCGGAAGAGCTGTCCCTTTCACTTTCGGCAGAATATGTGCTTGATAAATTAAGTGCTACCGGCAAGTTAACAAACACAAAAGACATTTACGGAATACGTTTTATGTACGAGGGAAATGAAGCTAAGTGGCAGGTAATTTTTGAAGATTGATTTTGATTAGTATTAAATTAGATTATTAAGGTAAGGAGTATACAAGTGAATTGGTCGTCGGTTAAAAATTTGCTTATAGCCATTTTACTGGCAGCAAATCTGTTTTTAGTTTTTAATATTGTGCGCCAGGAGCGCTCAAGAGGATATATTTCTGAAGATAAGATACTTGATGCTTGTGAAATACTTACAAAACGTGGTATGGAAGTATCAAGCGAACTTGTTCCCAAAAAGAAATTCAATTCCTATGTTTATGAAAGCAGCTATAACGACGACTATTTTACACTTACAGCAGAAACATTATCTTCATCAAAAAGAGAAGCACTTTATACTCTTCCCGATGGAAGTCTTAGTATTACAACAGAAAACGGTGCAATATTCGACTGCAACTCCGCATTTGAATTCTGCTACAGAAAAAGTAACAGTATTCAGAATCCCGCATACACTGACATTACAGCCGAAGACTTTTTAAAAGAAGCTCAGGCAAACATTCCCCTTGCAAATAAAGACGTAAAAAATCTTGCAAAAATAGCAAATGACATACTCGGAAAAAGAAACTCTGATGAAAATGAATTCTCATCAAAGATTATCTACAGCTATACACAAAAAAGCGACGGAAAAACATATCTGTATTTAAAACAACTTCTTGGCGATTACGAAATATATTCCCATTATGCAGTGTGCATTTTTGAAGGGGAAGAACTTTGTGCTGCCTATGGCCGTTGGTATTTCTCACCCATTAATAAAAAACATAATACAGAGCTATATGACCAGATAAGTATTCTGTTTACCAATTTATCGGTACAAACTCAAAATCTTCAAGCAGCCGAAAATGCCTCACTGTACGATGAAACAGCAAATACCCCGCCAGACTCCATAGAAACAGAACCGCCCATTCATACTGAAGCTAAGCCTTTGTCGTTTCCGGCTATAAAAGAAATAACTCCTTGTTATGCTATTTATTGGAGTTCTGATAAAAATGCGTTATATTTTATTCCGGCTTGGCAAATTTCACACTCGAATGGGCAAACTATAGTGTATAATGCAACAAACAACTCCGTATATTCGGAAAATTAACTTTTTTACTTTCAATTGTAAACTTTGTGTAAACAGGTATTCCATTTTTAATAAAAAAATGTTATAATATATTGGGTATTTTATTAACATAATGGTTTTATAAATACTTTTAGTTTATGAATAGCCATCGCTGCGGTTTAAAACAGCGATATGATATAATATTTCTTTATAAAACGTGTTAAATCGGACACGCAGCATCGTCACGGCAGGCGTATGCTGTTCATAATTTGCGACGGTACACCGCCGCAAATATTCTTTGCCGGGAAATGAGATTAGAGTATGGAGAAAATCATCATCAATGGCGGAAAACCTCTAAGAGGTTCGATTGAAGTTAGCGGCTCCAAAAATGCGGCTATTCCGATAATCCTTTCAACCCTGATGGTAGACGATATATGTACAATAGAAAACGTTCCGTGTATAAGTGATATCAGCCTTTGTCTTGAAATTCTATCTGCAATAGGCTGTAGAATAAAAATGATCTCCAAAAATACCGTGGAGATAGATTCCAGAGATGCAAAAGGAGGCAACTCTCCTTACGAGCTTGTAAGACAAATGCGAGGCTCATACTATCTTGTCGGAGCAGAACTTGCAAGATACAAAAAAGCGTATGTTGGACTGCCCGGCGGATGTGACTTCGGTGTGCGTCCTATTGACCAACACATAAAAGGTTTTACAGCTCTCGGAGCAAACATAAGTGTTGAGGGCGGATATATTGACGCTCGCTGTGACAAGCTTGTGGGCTCCAATATATACTTTGATATTGAAACGGTGGGCGGCACAATAAACGTTATGATGGCAGCAGCAAAAGCTGAAGGTACTACCATAATTGAAAATGCTGCCAGAGAGCCCCACATAGTTGACCTTGCCAACTTCCTCAACTCCTGCGGAGCTAAAATCAGCGGTGCAGGAACTGATACAATAAAGATTAAAGGCGTAGACCGACTTTATGGCAGCACATATGCAATAATCCCCGATATGATTGAAGCCGGTACTTATATGTGTGCCGCAGCTGCAACCGGCGGAAGACTGAAGGTAACAAATATTATTCCAAAACATATGGACTCAGTTTCTGCTAAGCTTGAAGAAATGGGCGTAACTATAGTTGAAAATGACGACTCTATAGAAGTTATCGGCAACGGTAAGCTTCGCCGTGTAAATGTTAAAACACTTCCCTATCCCGGATTTCCTACAGATATGAATCCGCAGTTTGGAGCGCTCCTTTGTCTTGCTGACGGAGTATCGTGTCTTACTGAGGGTATATTCAACAATCGTTTCCGTTATGTTGAAGAACTTAAACGTATGGGCGCATCAATTAAGGTTGACGGAGTGACTGCAATAATTGAAGGCGGACGCCCCCTCTCAGCCGCACCGGTAAAAGCGGTTGACCTTCGTGCAGGTGTTGCGATGATAATTGCAGGTCTTGCAATTAAAGGCGGAAGAACTGAAATAGAAGATATCCACTATATTGAACGTGGATACGACGATATTGTCGGTAAACTTCGTGCAGTTGGTGCTGATATAAAAAAGGTTATCGTTCCGGACAGAGATGTATTTGAAAAAGCAAACTGACAAACAAGGGTGTCCCCAAACGACACCCTTATTATTTTAAGACGATGAATATAAAAAATGATGAAACCATAACTAAAATAAATGACGGACTTTCTCTTATCATTAAATCCGACGGACTCACATTTGGAACAGATGCATACTTGCTTTTTTCTTATGTGCGACGTCAAACTAAAGCAAAGCTTGTTGACCTTGGAAGCGGCACAGGAGTAATTTCACTTTTACTGCTCCAAAAGAATAAGGTGAAAGAAGCTCATGGCATTGAACTTCAACCGGATTTTGCTGAACTGATAACAAGAAATGCCGAACTTAATAAGCTTTCGGACAGGCTTTTTGCATATTCCGAAGACGTTAGAAATATAACTGCCAATACTGTTTGCGGAGAAGCTGATATTGTAGTTGCAAATCCACCATATATGAAGTCTACGGGTAAAATATGTGAGAGCGAGCGCAAGAATATTGCAAGGCACGAAACCGCAGGAGGAATACTTGATTTTTGTCTTGGTGCAAAAAGGCTTCTGAAGCACGGCGGGTTATTCTACGTCGTATGGCGTCCCGACAGATTAAGTGAACTTTTTTCGGCATTGTCCGAAGCCTCTTTAACTCCTAAGCGTATGACGTTTGTTTTTGCAAAGGATAGTCTTCCGCCTTGCCTTTTGCTGTGTGAGGCGAAAAAAGGAGCATCTGAGGGAGTGTATGTTACACCGCCGCTTTTAATGTACAAGCAGGACGGAAGCTACACAGACGAGCTTGATTATATTTATAAGACAGGTGATTTTAATGAGTCTTACAAAAGACCCTGATGTATATTACAAAGATGAAAAAAACAAGGTTGAGGGAGGAACTCTCTATCTTGTAACAACACCAATCGGAAATCTCTCCGACTTATCAACAAGAGCACAAAAAGTACTGTCGGAAGTAGATTTTGTTGCGGCAGAGGATACAAGAAACTCTGCAAAACTACTTTCAATCTTCGGCATTTCAAAGCCGATGGTCAGCTACTATGAACATAATAAACGTGAACGTGGGCAAATTATAGCACAAAGACTTCAGGCAGGAGAATCCTGTGCTCTTGTAACAGACGCAGGTATGCCGGGAATCAGCGATCCGGGAGAAGATATAGTAAAGCTTTGTGCTGAGCTTAATATCCCTGTAACTGCAGTTCCGGGGCCTTGTGCTGCTTTGACTGCCCTTACTCTGTCCGGTCTTTTCACAGCGCGTTTTTCATTTGAGGGCTTTCTTTCCACAAACAAGGGCGAGCGCTCAAGGCGGCTTGAAAAAATCAAGGGAGAAGACAGAACGTTGATTTTTTACGAAGCCCCTCACAAGTTAAAGGCAACACTTAAGGATTTATATGCAGCTTTCGGCAACAGAAAAATCACTCTCTGCCGGGAGCTTACAAAGCTTAACGAGGAAATAATTAGAACTACCCTTGAAAAATCCTGTATGTTATACTCCGACAAAGATCCGAGAGGCGAATATGTTTTAATTGTTGACGGAGCTTCCGAGGAAGAACAGAATACAGATTGCTTCTGGAAGGATATGTCCCTTTCTGAGCACGTTGAGTATCACATCGGTCTTGGGCTGTCAAAAATGGATGCTATAAAAGCTTGTGCAAAAGACAGAGGTATACCTAAAAATGACGTCTATAAAGCTGTAAACGTCAAATAACATTAAAAATAACTGCATATTACGATAAAAAAGCTTACCAATCAGGTCAGTTTTAATGCAATGTTACAAATTTAAAAATTTTTCCAAAAACCTCTTGTATAATCATTGAAAATGAGGTAAAATATTATGGGATGGTCAAGAATTACGTTATTTATTTAACAAATAATGTCGTAAAGCTCCCATTCAAAAAAGTAAAAAATTTTATTTATATATTTTTGGAGGATTTATCATGTCTGTTAAAGTTGCTATTAACGGCTTTGGCCGTATCGGACGTCTTGCATTCCGTCAGATGTTCGGCGCAGAGGGTTATGAAATCGTTGCTATCAACGACCTTACAAGCCCCAAAATGCTCGCTCACCTTTTAAAATATGACACCGCACAGGGTCGCTATGAGCACGATGTTACTGCTGATGACGAAGCAGGAACAATCACTGTAGACGGCAAGACTCTCAAGATTTATGCTGAGAAGGACGCTGCAAACTGCCCTTGGGGTGAACTCGGTGTTGACGTTGTTCTTGAGTGCACAGGTTTCTACTGCTCCAAGGACAAGTCTATGGCTCACATTAATGCAGGTGCAAAAAAGGTAGTTATTTCCGCTCCCGCAGGTAACGATCTTAAGACTATCGTTTACAACGTAAACAATGATACTCTTACTAAAGATGATCAGATCATCTCTGCTGCATCTTGCACTACAAACTGCCTTGCTCCTATGGCAAAGGCTCTTAACGATTACGCTCCTATCCAGTCAGGTATTATGACAACTGTTCACGCTTATACCGGCGACCAGATGATTCTCGACGGTCCTCACAGAAAGGGCGACCTTCGCCGTGCTCGTGCAGGCGCACAGAACATTGTTCCTAACTCTACCGGTGCTGCAAAGGCAATCGGCCTTGTAATTCCCGAACTCAACGGTAAGCTTATCGGCTCTGCTCAGCGTGTTCCTACCTGCACAGGTTCTACAACAATTCTTGTTGCAGTTGTTAAGGGTAAGGACATCACCAAGGAAGGTATCATTGTTGCTATGAAGGCTACAGCTACCGAGTCCTTCGGTTACAACACAGATGAAATCGTTTCTTCTGACGTAATCGGTATTCGTTACGGTTCACTCTTCGATGCAACTCAGACTATGGTTGCTAAGATTGACGATGACACCTATCAGGTACAGGTTGTTTCTTGGTACGATAACGAGAACTCCTACACAAGCCAGATGGTTCGTACAATCAAGTATTTTGCAGAACTTGCATAAACAGTAAAATGCATAAAATGGGAACGGATAATATCCGTTCCCATTTCTGTTTGTAATTACTGTGTAAAAACGGCACCTTATTCGGCCTGCACTTTGTTTTGGAAATATTTCGTTTCCGTTTGCGGAACGCAGTTGTTTAGACTGCGAGAAATATTTCGGGACGGCGTAAATTGACTTTCAATTTACCGCTGACTGTGCACGCCGTTTAATGTGCCTTTTTAATTAATCAATTCAATTAGCCGGGGATTTCTGATAAAAGTTCATCATTGAAGGTTATCATATGCTTTTTGGTGATTTCTGTGATAAATTCTTCATTTGCTTTTCCAATAATGTTTTCATATGCAACAGCTTCCCATTCAACCAAATCAGAATCTCCTGCAAAATACATAATGTGACAGCCATAGTCTGTTTCAACAATGGCATAATCGCCTGTCTTACGAGCCTCATCGAAGCACCAATCGTTAAATGATTCAACCATAACGCCTTCCGCAACACATTCATAAAGAGCGCCGTTATAGTATGAACCCGGATCGTCTGAATATTTAAGTGCAAGAAGAGCAAAAGTATCTGCGCTCTTATCTGAAGCCTCAAATTCGCCAAGAACCTTTTCTGCTGCTTTAAGAGCTTTTTTGCGTGAACCGTATATTGCATCTTGGAATAAAATGTCGCGAACATTAATTGTTTTGCCCTCTTCAAGATATGCTTCCTTTGTAAGCATATAGACAGTTACAGTCTTTGTATTTTCATTTTTTATTATCTTTGTTTCAAAGGATTTTGCAGCAAATGCCCACTCGGAAAGCTCATCTCCTGATGTATAAAGTGCACCTGCAGTGCTCAAGCTGTCAGTCTTTTCGGTTAATTTTTCATCTGAGAGAGAAGAGTCCTCAAGCTTAAGAATATCCTTTGCTTTCATCTTGAATACCGCCTCATCTGTAGCAGTTGCAAGACTTGCCGCAAGTTCTTCTGCCTTCGCAAGATTAAACTTTGTAACCTCTCCACTTGATGCTTCCTCATCGGCAACATAATAAATTGGGAAAGCAAGATAGTCAACAGACTGATAGCTTGTCTTATTAGCTTCATATTCCGCAAGAATATCGTCCTTGGAAGGAGCAAACTCATCTTTCTTCATATACTGATATTTATAAGCAAGTGCCTCAAGAAGCTTTGCATTATAAATATCACCATTGTTTACGCCTCTGCCATAAAGCCCTTTGTCCATATTTTTCGCACGGTAATTAATAGCTTCAATTTCAGCATCGGTAAGTGCAACTCCGTTTTCCGTCGCCTCTTCATCAAGTGTGAGCATATTTGTTACAGAGCTTTTTGCACCCTCTATAAAGTAGTCAAACCAAGTTTGTGTTTCGGAAATAAATTGACTCTTAAGTGATATGGTCGGGTCAAGACCGTAGTAAGTTACATAACTTCCATAATAATTAAGGAAAGTGTTGTAAGTATCGTTAAGGAAATAATTCATCTGAGCGCCGTCCACTTCAAAATTATCAGATGCTGCGGCTATCTCTGATCGCAAATAAACACCTGTATTAAGGCGGACAGAATTCACAATTGCGCCGCCAATCATTAATAATACAAATGCAGCAATAACCGCAAAAGTAATAATAGCCGTCACTTTACGGACTTTTCTTTTTTTAGCCTCGAACTTTTCTTTTTCAAGCTTTAAACGCTGTTTTTCAGCGTTAGCTTCTCTGTTTCTCATGCCCTTTGACATAATTTAAAACATCCTTTCATTTAATACATATTAGGTCCACTATATTCTATAGTACCACATTTTTGTGGGAATATCTTGAACATTGTGTGAAGATTATAGATTTTTTATAGAATATTAATTTTATTTGTGAGTTATACTTTGTTTATAATCAAATTAAACTTTAAAATTTGGAGCATATCGGATTATGGAGAAGAAAAAGAATTTTTTGGTATCTGCCGCTTACTATCTGATCATAACGGCAATCGTATATGTCATTTTTAAATATGCCATATCTACTATTATGCCTTTTTTTCTTGGATTTGCCATTGCGGCTTGTCTGAATCCGTTTGTCAGATTGCTTTCTCATCGCTTTGATATGAAAAGAAAACCGACAGCCATTTTGGTTTTATTAATCTTTTACGCAACTATAGGTATGCTTCTTACTGTACTTATAGTAAAACTTACAGTATGGCTCGGAGATTTTTCAGGCAGACTTCCCTCTTTATATAGGGATACAATAGAACCATTATTAGCAAAGCTAATTGATTTTTTCAACCGTATTATAGAAAAATTCAATCTTAAACTATCAGCGAATCTGCCTTTTAGTATTAGGGATATGCTTGAATCCTTCAAAAGTTCTATAGCTACCGGAGTTTCAGACATATCAGTCCGAGTACTTGCCGCTGTTTCAGGATTTGCCGCAAAAATACCGAGATTTATGCTTGAGCTTTTGTTTTCGGTAATTTCCGGATTTTTCTTCCTTATTGACTACGAAAAAATAATTAACACAGCAAAAAATCTGCTTCCAAAAAAGGCTGTCGCCGTTTTGACAAAAATCCGTGACAGCTTCTTTTTGACTGCCCTCAAATACATTCGTTCCTACGCAATTATTATGCTCATAACCTTCTCGGAGCTTTATCTTGGACTAACTCTGATAAAGACGGAAAACGCCGCAGTTTACGCTCTAATTATCTGTATTGTGGACATACTGCCGATTTTGGGAACCGGTGCAATTATGCTGCCTTGGGCGATAATCAAATTTTTTACGGGTTACACAGGTTATGCAATTGGCTTATTAATTATCTGGATTACTATATTGATTGTCAGAAACATAATTGAGCCTAAAATCATAGGAAAGCAAGTAGGTCTTCACCCACTTGTCACTCTGATTGCCATATTTGTCGGAACGAAACTTTTTGGTTTTATCGGTCTTTTTTTGCTTCCTCTATGCCTTTCGGTTGCAGCTTCGATTATTGAAAGCACCAAAAGAAAAAATCATTCAGTATAATTAGGGTTCATATATCTAAGAACAACTGAATTCAATGAGCAGTCAATCACTTCAACGTATATGTATTTCCCCGAAAGCTCACTTATATTCCATAATTTATCTTGAATATATTCCGCTTCGACACCATTATTATCCGATACAATTATTTTGTCAATTTCGGTATTATCAGCCGCTTCAAGAAATAAAGCATCAAGCTCCTCAAGTTTTCCAAAACTGTAATTCTCAATTCTAGGAGCTTCTGTATCAAGCTTCAGCGTATACTCAAAGCTATAGGAATTCTTTTTGTTTGGAGACGCAAAGGTTATCTTAACAGTATACTCGCCGTCAGGATAAATATATGCTTTATTATCATCTGCACGTCCGTCCCAAATTTCAATTGACTCACTTGCGGCATAGCCTGTTGAGCGGCTGACATATGTTCTTCTGACAGAGCCGTAAATTTTGTTGCAAATAATATTACCCTCACTGTCGCTGACCGATATTTTAAGATCGGTAACATTTCTGAGCAGCGCCAAATTTAGATATACAGCAGAGTTTTTATTATCAACAACAGGTGAAAAATACAGTTTTTCTTTACTAAAAGCAATATTATCATTTTGATTAAACGGACTTGCTCCGAGAATATAGAAATAATCGTCTATAAGCTCGTGATTTATGTTTCTATACAAATAAATAGAATCGTAAATCTGCTGCTTTCCTCTATAAACGTCACCGTCAATAAAAGGTGCGCCTTCAAAGTTTCCAGAGAAAGCAACGATTGGAATAGACGAGCTTTTTTCAGTACCCCTACCATCGTTTACCGTACCGTATGACACGTTTACAAAGCCCTCAACAAAGAAACCGTTAGTAAAGCGCTCTTTCAAAACGCTGTAGTCTTCCGGGTTTATCAGAAAGCTTAGCTTTACCGTATCACTTTCTCCCGGACCTAATGTGATCTCATAAGGGCTGTAATTATCTTTATAGGGATTAAGTTCAAACATACCGTCGGAAATATAAACTCTTGTGTTTTTTAAAATTTCATAGTCCTTGGAAAAGAATATCTTATCTTCCGGTTTAGCTCCGAACTTATCTGCAAGACGCTCGTTTTCATATTCTCCGTCAAGCATTTCATAGGTAAATTCATCGTATCCGTTAGTGCCGACAGCCGCATTAAGAATACATTTCTGTGCTTTATCGGAAATATTGGTTAATGTTACATATGTGTAGACAAAATTCCGCCAGCCATCTCCTTCTTCACTTTTAAAATTGCCTTTTGAGGTTAAAACCACATCGGTATTCAATGCACTTTCAAGGTCAGCATTTCCGCCCCCCTGCATTCTGGGAGAATAGGGGATATCATTGGTGTATTCCATTTTTTCCGCAGAGTTCACAAGCAAGGTTTTCACAAGACTTACAAGTTCTTTTTTCTCTGTTCCCTGCATAGTAACATCTAAGTGCTCCAGTAGAATCAAACACATTCCCGAAACCCTTGCGCCTGCGGCAGTCGTTGAACTGATCATTGCATATCCACCGCCGGCAAGTGCGCACTCAACAGCTTCGCCAAAAGCCGTCAAATCGGGCTTTAAATTCAGCTCAGGTGTTGTTCCGTATGCGGAAAACTCTGACAATACAGGAGTTTTATTCATCTCTGTTAGATATAAATCTCCTGATTTTATATTAATTACTTTTTCTTCTTCATTAGCCAAAATATCTCCATTAGAGCCGGATATGATTATGGCTGGAATAGGTGCCTCCGTTAAGTCCATCATAACTTTCAAAGCAAGTCTTTGATCGACCTGATTGTCAACAATTATAACACCTACAGCGCCAAGCGCGGCCGCATTTGCAGCTTTTTCGGCAAATGTAATTATACCTCGATTTATAACGGCAAATTTACCCGTTAAATCTCCGCATAATGAAAGCTTTTCAACTTCTCCCTCGCAGCCTGTCATAACGTATTCAAAGCTTTGGCCGTTGAAAAACTCTGAAAAGGTTTTACCTGCTGTCAATGACTGATAAAGATAATTTGAATCGCCGTATGGAATTTTCGCACCGCTCGGCAAGGTGAAATATTCACTTTTTACAAGATTTGATTTTGAGCTTCCAACCGAAAGCACTGTGCTGTAGCTTGAGGGTGCTGCAACTGTGCCTATATCCTGCATAGAAGTAAGCACGTCAGTTATTCCATAAGCGTTGTCAAAAACGCTTTCCGAGCCGTATTTTATATTATCTCCTGCAGGACTGACCACAATAACACCCGCTTCATCAGCACGTTTGACTGCAAGTGCAAGTTCACTTAAATTGGTATTGTTTTCACCAAAGCCACACATCTCACCAACGGCTATATAAATAACATCAACGCCAAATAAAATAGCATCGTCAATAGCGGCAACCGTTGCTTCCTCGAGGACTGCATCTTGTGTGTCTGAATAAACCTTCATTAAAAGCACCTGTGCTTCGGGGGCTATTCCGGTACTTCCCAAGGGTGCATTTTCAAGATTTTTGCCGTTGCCTGCTATAATAGAAATCATTGCCGTTCCATTATTGCTGTATACTGGATTTGTAACATCGGTATCCTTGTCACCGTAATCATATGCAAATGGAATTTTTTCACTTATATATACGTTATCGGACTTTAAATCAGTTTTGCCCTCATATGCCTTAGAATTTATAAAAGCCTCGTCAAGTTCATCTTTTGTCAAACTTAAATTATCACTTGTCAGCACAAAGCTTTCGTGAACAGGATCAAAACCTCTGTCTATAATTGCAACACAAGTTCCCTCACCCTGAAGGGAATTCTTTGTTTGCTCATTTGCCAATACCACGGTCTGAAAAATACCGGCACTTAAAGCCAAAGCCACAACAAATGATAGCTGTTTGTTAATACTTTTCATAATAATTATTCCTTCCCAGCAAGCTACTTTATGCCGCCGTGCCTTTAATATCCGATAAATTTATTCGTTCCACATAAGTGTTAAAAGCATAGTCAACAACTTCAACGTAAAGAGTATCCCCCGTAAACGCTTCAATATCAAATTCAGCTTTGCTGTCAAGTTCAACAAGCAAAAATCCATTTTGATTTTTATCGCCGACGAAAACACCACCTTCATAAAGGCATACGCTTTGAACTTTATTATCATCGTAAGCCTCAATACAGAGCTTACCATTTTCATATTTAATGTCGGAAACAGTCGGTTTGCTTGTGTCTATTGTAACATCAAATGAATATGTATCAGTGTACCCCTCTTTGTAATCAAGGGTATATTCTACTGTAATTTTATAATCTCCGTCAGGGAAACGGTATCTTGAATAAAGCCCGTCGCCGCCTTCCCAGAAAAACACAAGATGAATGTTATCTTTTCTGTCTGAAAGTTTAGTCATATATCCACGGTTTTGCATATAGATAACCTCTCCGTTTTCATCGGTTACACTTAAAACCGCACTTCTTGTATTTCTTACATTCGGAGCGCAAAAATGAAGTATATCCGCATATCCGTCATTGTTTGGAGAGAAATATATTCTGTCGCCGCTATAAACCTGTTCTTCATACCCTGCATAAGATGAAAAAGGATTTACTCCAGCATTCAAAAAGTTTTTGTCAACTTCTATAATCATACCCCTGTCTTTAAATATTACAAGCTCACCGTCAAAAGAACAGCCGTCAAGCACGGGAGCACTTGCCCAACTTCCCCTGTATGCCATATAAGGCATAGATACGGTATATTCCCCGATGTCTACAAAAACAAAACCTTCCAAAAAGAGTCCGTTTGTAAAAATCTCATCAAGAGCTTCATAATATTCCTTTGAAAACTTAAAGTTAATAGTTAAAGTTTTCTTTTGCCCTGGATCAAGAGAAATAATATACGGAGCATAGTTGTCCGAATATTTGTTTATATTTAATGTGTCATCCGCAGCTATTACCGATTGACTGTCAGCAATTGGCTGAAGCGAATTAAAATAATGCATTTTGCCATTATATTCAAGCTCTGTATAGCCGTCGCTTGTAAGGCTTACCCCAAGCTCAGCGCTTATTTGTCTGTCGCTCTGATTTTCTACTGTTATATCAAAGGACATAGTGTCGCTGTATCCGTCAAAAAGCTCAGCCTTAGCCTTGCCGTTTGTACTGTAAGTAAGCTTAATCTCCGAAGCAAGAGCTACATCTGTGTTTACAAGTCCCGCCCCCTGTCCTCTCGGAGAATATTCAACTCCATTATCAGCCTGAATCGGAATTGCGGAATTCATAAGCTTAATACTTATCTCCTCAGAAAGCTTTGCACGGTCTTCCTTGGTCATAAGAGGATTTTCAAGCATTGCCCTCTCTAATAGCAAAGCGCAAACTCCCGCAAACTGCGGAGATGCCATAGAAGTTCCCGAATAACCCTCATATTTTCCGCCGTTTACACTGCTTAACACATCTCCACCTATAGCAGTAATATCGGGCTTTAATGTAAGTGACGGAGTTGCTCCGTAAGCAGAAAAGTCGGATATTTTTCCAACCAATCCCGGTTTTTCAATAAAAACAAAGGATTTACTGAATATAAGCTTTTTTTCCTTAGCTTTAATAAGCTCTTCACCATCTTCAAGCCTTATAGATATTGCCGGAATCTTTGCTCCTTCCAGCTCCATATTAAAATATTCATTTTCGACGTTATTATACACTATAACAGCAACCGCTCCCATATCAGCGGCAATATTAACCTTTTCCAAAAATGATATAGTACCTCTTTTTACAAGAGCTATTTTTCCTTTAACATCAATGCCCTCATAATCGGCAGCCTCACCCAAATTATCAATTGGAACGTATTCAAGTATTCTATTGTCAAAATACTCCTCAAAGTAACAGTCTATCACGTTTCTGTCCTTATTGGTATCACTATAGTAGAACGCTTTTTTATTATCCGATGTTAAGAGAAAATGTTTCCCAAACTTATATTTATTCTCGGCACTTGCCACTGCTATTGTACTGTCTGTGGAAGCCGGGAAGCTCATTGTTCCGTAATCGGTATAATCTGCCGGCGGAAGAAGAATACCCGAATTGGTAGCAATTCTTCCTTTAACTGTGGAAGTGCTTTGATTTCCTGCGGCAGTTACAATAATTGTTCCGTGCGATTTTGCTTTTTCCAAAATAGCATCAAAACCAACTATACTGTCTTTATCGGTAGATCCGGAATAATAGCCAAGACTCAGATTTATAATATCAGCACCAAGCTTTATTGCATCTTCAATAGCGGCAATAAGAACGGTGTCCTTGGCTTTTGATTCTGCATCAGAAAATACTTTCATTAAAATAAGCTGACAGTCCGGTGCAACACCGTTCATCTTATTATCATCTGTTTCCTTTGCGCCAATAATTCCGGCAACGTGAGTACCGTGTGATGATGACGGTGACAAAATGTCCGTATCCTTATCCGCATAATCATATGCAAAAGGTATTTTTGAATTTACATAGAACTTATGTATATCTAGGCTATACAATAATGCTGTAAGCGGTATATGTCCGCCCTTAAATTCAAAAGCAGTCAAGTCAAGGGTTTCTTTAACTTCCCCGGCAAAAACTGGGTGTGTTACGTCAAAACCGTTGTCAATAATCGCAATCTTCACGCCCTCTCCGCTGAGATTCTCTTTCCGAGCAGCTTCAACTCCTATCATATCTAAAGAAGAGCCAAAATCGCTTTTTGAATATTCAAGAGCTTCATACTCTGCCGTATTGTAAATATTTTTGACAAAGCTGTATTTTGATAAAGAGATAATCTCAGCCTCTGTAAGTTTAGCGGAAAATCCACAAAGCACCGTGTCGTAAACATATTCAACCTTAAGAGTAGGCAT
>JAZNAB010000024.1:0-7604 GCA_045586285.1 Candidatus Flemingiibacterium sp.
CGAATGTTGGGGAGATATGGATTATGAGTACTTTGACGAAATATTCTTCCCGGGAATTATGAAAGCGGTTGAAAGAGCAATAAACGGTGCAACTCCCGTAACCATTGGAATATCACAAGGTGAAAGTCTTGTCGGTATAAACCGCCGTGAGCTTACAATTGACAACCGTATCACATTTGGTCAGAATCCTTGGGGAAGTTTTGACCCCAAGATGACTGTGATATCTTTTGCAAATGAAGAAAACAAAACTGTTGCAAATATAATCCACTACGGAGCTCATTGCACCGCATCAGGTAAAAACAGAGAAATTTCTCGTGACTGGGCGGGCGTAATGGTTGATTATGTTGAAGCACTTTCCGGAGGCGTTACAGCTTTCTTTAATGGCCCTGAGGGCGATGTTGGCCCAAGAATGATTAACGGCACAACAGAAGGCAGAAGAACTGTAAAAGACGCTATGCAGCTTGGAGGTTATGCAGCGCAGGATGCAGCCAGAATCTACAAAGGCGCAAAGGTATTTAAAGAGGCAAAGCTTTCTGTGTCAACCAAAACCATTATGATTCCTTATAAGCCGAGAGTAAGCTACGAGTTTGCAAAAGCCGAAGCTGCAAAATTCGGCGATAATGTTGTAAATATTGAAGCACAGTCAAAGGCTTATTACGAAAAAATAGTTAAGTCGTATGATGACGGCTGTGCTGATATGGAAGGCTTTGAATTCAAACAAACCGTGATTTGTCTCGGTGACGTGGCATTTGTAAGCTTCCCGTATGAAATTTTCTCGGAAATAGGTCTTAGAATTCAAAAGCACAGCAAGATACCTTATACACTTTCTTTGTCAAATGCAAATGGTTGCGAGGGATACTTCGCAACAGAAGATCAGCTTTGCCGTGGCGGATATGAAATTGAAATGAATAAAACAGCTCATATCCAAGAGTATGTTGACAACGGGGATTGGTATATGATTACCGAAACACTTGAACATTTAAGTGAGCTTAAATAAAAATAAACAAAGGAGAACATTATGTTTAGAGTTGGAAAAGAAGAAATCGAAGCAGTCACAAGAGTTATAGAAAACGGTTGTTTCTTTAAAATTAACAGCGGTTTACAGGAAACTGCTCATTGTGAAGAAGAAATGAAGAAGCTCTTCAATGCAGAATACGTTATTACAATGACAAGTGGTCACGCTGCACTTACCGCTGCTCTTATCGGTATGGGCATAGGCCCTGGCGACCAGGTTATCGTTCCCGGATACACATATATTTCAACAGCTATGGCAGTTACATCTGTTGGTGCAATCCCTGTAATTGCAGAAATCGACGAAACCCTTACACTTTCTCCCGAGGATTTTGAAAGAAAGATAACAAAGCATACTAAGGCTGTTATTCCTGTACATATTCAGGGCTTCCCTTGCAATATGGATAAGATTAACGAAATTGCTAAGAAACACAATATTCTTGTTCTTGAAGACGCTTGTCAGGCTGACGGCGGTACTTACAAGGGAACAAGACTCGGTCTTTGCGGTGATGCAGGTGCACTCAGTTTTAACTACTATAAGGTAATAAGCTGTGGTGAGGGCGGCGCACTTCTTACCAATAACCGTGACATTTTTGAAAAGGCTTTGATTTATCACGACAGCAGCGCAGTTGCTTTCTTCGGCGACCAGTTAAGCGATGTTGAATCTCAGCTCTTCTGTGGTAACGAGTACAGAACAAATGAAATTGCATCTGCAATTTTAAGAGTTCAGCTTGGCAGACTTGACGGAATTATTGCAGACCTCAGACGCAACAGAGATTACATTGCAGAAAAGCTGTCAGCACACTTTAAGCTTCGCCCTTCTAACGACTTTAACGGAGGGGTTCCCACAACACTTGCAATTGAAATTGAAAATGCTGATAAGGCGAAAGAATATGCAAAGGCTATCGACGGCGGCTGTCCGATTTTTACAGGCAAGCACGTTTACAGCAACTGGACATCAATTCTTGCAAAGAACGGTGCAGTTAATCCTAACTTTGACCCATTTAAGATGGAAGCAAACAAGGACATAATTCCTGACTATTCTCCCGATATGTGTCCTAAGACTTTAGAGTATCTTTCCAAGACAATTTATGTGTTAATTGAGCCGTCTTGGACCAAGGAAGAAATGGATGCAATTGTTGAAAAGGCTATTGCTAACAAGCACATTCTCGACTAACTTATCGTGTAACAATATAAAATCTCCGAGGAATATTCCTCGGAGATTTTTTGTATAGCAGGATTTAAATCAAAAGTGCTAATCAAGCCGTTTTATTAGTATTAACCGTTATAAACAACAGTAAATTCACCGAGTCCGTCACTCCAATACTTACCCTTGGTAATGTCGTCCCACTTAGCTTGTGTGCCACTGTAGTTTATGGTTTCAAGGTTTTCACAGCCTTCAAATACCATATTTCCGATAACTTCAATGTTTTCACCAATTGTTATGCTTGTTAGTTTACCGCAATTTAAGAATGCATAGTTCTTGATGTATGTTACCGTTGATGGTACTGTAAATGCCGTTCCTTCCTTCTGCAACGGATAACAGATAAGTTCTGTCATATCTGCATTATAAAGTACTCCGCTTACACTTGCATAGCTTTCATTGCTTGAACTTACTGTTATACTTGTAAGTTTGTTGCATCCCTCAAAGATTGTTGTTCCTATATCGTTGACTCCGCTGCCTATTGTTGCTTCTGTAAGCTTTGCACTTCTCCAGAACGCCCAACTTCCGATATTTGTTACGCTATCGGGTATTATTACGCTCTCAAGATTGTATGATGTCCCGAATGCATACATCTTTATTTCTGCTGTTGTTGCAGGTACTGTGTATGTGCTGTCGGTCTTTCCTGACGGGTAGATTACCAGTATCGCAAGATCCTTTGTGAATATTACTCCGTCTACGCTTGTATAGTATGTATTGCTTTCGCTTACATCTATTCTTTCAAGACTCGGGTTGTTTGCAAATGCATTGTTGCCAATACTTGCTAATCCGCTTCCTATTGTTATACTTGCTAATTTTTCGCAAGATGAGAATGCATAACGTCCTATACTTGTTACGCTGTCTGCTATAACTACCTCTTCTAATTTGTCGCAGAAATAGAACGATGCGTTTCCTACTGATGTTACTCCGCTTGAAATTACTACTGATGTTATCTTATCATTGTATTTATACCACGGTGTATTTGTTCCGGTATAATTCGGCATATCTCCGGCTCCGCTTATGATTAGCACTCCTGTGTCGCCTAGTGCCCAGGAGAGTGATTCGCCAAACTCACCGGATGCAACTACAACCATCGGTACTTTTCCGAGAGAAACGAAAGCAATTCCGTTCTCATTAGCATATGTTTCAGCCGCTGTTGCATTGTAGCCGTGAATACTAAGGTTATTACAGTCAGAGAATGCATATTCTTCAATTGCAGTTACATTATTGTAAATTGTAACATCTGTAAGGTTTGTACAAGCAGCAAATGCCCAAGATCCAATAGTCTTAACGCTGTCAGGAACAGTATAAGATGTTCCTTCGTTGCCCAGAGGATACTGTACCAATTTATCTAGCGCCTTAGTATACAATACACCATTTACACTTACATAAGTATTGTTACCGGCGTCAACAGCTATATTTGAAAGACTTGTACAGTTATAGAATACACTGTTTCCAATAGTGGCTACATTAGCAGGAATTGTAATGCTTTCAAGGCTTGCGCATCCTTCAAAAGCATAGCTGCCAATACTTGTAACGTCGGCAGGAATGGTTATTTCACCAAGGCTTGTGCAGTTATAAAATGCGCTTTCGTTGATAATCTTAACTGTGTTTGGAAGTGATACGCTTTCAAGACTTGTACAGTTACTGAACAAGCTGTAACCGACAGTTTCAATGTTACCTGTAATTGCAACATCTTTCAAAAGCACACAGCCATCAAATACATAATCTCCGATTTCAGAAACGCTGCTTGGAATTGTTATTTGGGAAAGACTCAGCATTTCAGCAAATGTATAATCGCCAATGCTTGTGATTCCATCTTCAATTATAACGGAATTTATATTGATTATATTAGGATACCAGGTTGCCTCAGATGCGGAAATAAGGTCGTTCATTTCACCTGAACCGATAATGTTAAGTACGCCTGTATCCGACAATGTCCATACAATACTGTCGCTGCATTCGCCTGCTTCATAACCAACCACTACTTTACATTCGGCTACCTTATTGCCGCTGACTGTAGTTGCAGAAATGATAGTTGTACCTTCAGACAGTGCTGTAACCGAACCGCTATCAGATACAATTGCAACATCAGTGTTTGATGACTCCCAATTTATTTCCTTATATTTAGTATTCTCAGGTGTAATATTGGCTCTTATTGTTTCAGTATTATTAATTGCCAAAGCCATAAGGGACTTGTTAAGAGTTATACCTTCTACAGGAATATCAAAGCAAAGTGTATAAGTACCGTTTGTTACTCTTGAACCGGCTTCATAATCCCAGTATAAGCTTTTGGAAACATTTTCCCAATCAGCCTCTGTTCCTGCATACAATATGTTATCCAAATTGTAGCAATCCTCAAAAGCTTGATAACCGATACTTGTTACGCTTGCCGGGATTTTAACACTCTTAAGCTTTGTATAACCGGAGAAAGCCTCTGCTTTAATAGCAGTTACTCCCTCGGGAATTTCAATATCCGCAACAAGATCATTGTTTAAATATAAATTGTTTGCATAATCGAAAGGACTTGAATATAATAAATCAATATTGCACCAAGCTGCCAAATCTGATATGTATACGTTCTTAAGCTTTGTACAATTATTGAATGCTTCATAATCAATGCTCTTTACGGTAGAAGGAATTACAATATTTGTAAGTCTGGTACAATCTTTGAAGGCATATGAACCGACATTGATTACTCCCTCGGGAATTGTAAGGCTTCCCAGGTTGCCGCAGCCTTCAAATGCATTGCTGTAAATTATTTTTGTTGTATCCGCAAGGGTAAGAGATGCACTTGAAATAGGAGCGCTGACTGCTACAACATAGTTATTGGTAGTATTACCAAGATAACTGATTCCTTCATTCTCGTAGAAAGGCAAGCTGTCGCAGCCTCCGAATGCATCACAGCCAATATATTCTATACCGCTTTCTATAGTAAAGGTTGAAAGATTTGTACAGCCGTAAAAAGCACGTGCACCAATACTTGTTACACCGCTTGGAATTTTTGCAGTTGCAAGGCTTGTGCAGCCTTCAAATGCAAAGTCGCCGATAGTTTTCAAATTATTTGAAAAAGATACGCTTGTAAGAGAAGTACAACCTCTGAATACGCCGTTGGAAATATTCTCAACGGTAGACGGTATAACAACCCTGGTCAAGCTGGTGCAGGAAAGAGCATAGCTTGGAATGGATGTTATACCGCTTGTTATATTAGCTGTGGTTATAAGTGCATTGTTTAAATAAAGATTATCAGCATAATAGAGAGGGTTGCTGTATGAATCGCCGAAATTAATTTTCAGCCAGTTCATCAAAACATTAATGCGTACGTTTTCAAGACTGAAGCAGAAAAGGAATGCATCATTGCCAATTTCCGTAACACTTTCAGGAATTGTTACATCAGCAAGATAGGTACAGCAATAGAAAGTACCGATGCCAATGCTGGTTACACTGTTTGGAATTGTTACACTTGTAATACTTGTGCAACCGCTGAATGCCCAGTTGCCGATAGAAGTTACATCGTTTGGAATTGTAAGTGCTGATGTAAGCTGATTATCAAGGTAAAGATTGTTTGCATAATAAAACGGGGTGCTGTATTCATTCTGGAAAGAAATATTACACCACGCAGTCAAATCGGTTATGTACACATTTACAAGGTTTTCACAATATAAAAATGCACAGCTCTCGATTGAAGTTACACTTGCGGGAATTGTTATACCTGTTATTCCCGTGCAATCTTCAAATGCATAACTTCCGATAGTTGTTACTGTATATCCGCCAAGCTTTTCGGGGATTACAACATTACCGGAAATATCTTTTGATACACTTGTAATGGTTACCTCGTTGTTTGATACGGTATAAGTATAGTACCCTTCGGTGTCAGCGCTTACCGAAACTGCTGCCATTACAAACAGTACCGTCACCGCAATCGTAACTACAAGAAATTTGATAATCTTTTTCATAACTAATTGCATCCTCTCTTAAAGCAAAATAAATATAGATCAATATTATTAATGAAGTATACTACCCTATCTTATATTGTATCATCTATTCTTTCTGAAATCAAGAGTTTTTTAAATTTTTGTCAAATCTAACAACTTTTTGATTATATTTTTATTTACAATAACATTATACCTTGTTTTTTCAAGAGCCTCATATGCCACATTTGTTTGTTGAGCTGCAACATTCCGATGTAATATTTTCAAGATTTATATCAAGCGGCACAGAAATAAATATTAAATCAAACAAAAAACACATTCATAAGAATGTGTTTTTGGACAAGCTCTTTGCCGCCTGCATACAGCTATATCTTGACACCGAATGTCTGTAAAGCGCAATACTTTAGACACAGCCGAATTTAAGATCGGATCCCTATCCGGTATGCACATTATTAAACTTTTTTCAAATCGTTACTTGGGGGCAAACAGGTGTGGCCTTGGCACACATAAAAAGTGGTCTTTCCGTTTTTGAGCGGATATTCTTTTGAGGGGTGTGTTAAAAGGACAGCAATTGACTCGACCGGCAATGCTATAGGTAAACCATCTTTGTCTGTCTGTTGATCGGGAACAACGGTTATTTTCATCGGGGGTTTGACCTGTTCCAAAAGAGCCCTCAAAAACATAGCGTTATTCGTAGGATACTGTACAGTGCTTTGTGCAAGAAATTCAAGTTGCCGCTCCGATGCTGTTTTGTATTTTTCTTCATCGGCAATAAAGTATAGGCGCACAAGATTATACGCCATAAGTGAATTACCACTTGGGATCGCACCGTCGTAAGTTTCTTTCGGGCGCAGTATCAGTTCTTCGTGCTCTTTTCCATATAAATAAAATCCGCCACTGTCATCACCGAAATCTGCTGTGACTTTATCACACAAGCGTTTTGTTCGTTTCAAATATTTCTCTTCCAATGTGGCACGATACAGCGAAAGCCCGGAAAAAATATAAGCGGAATAATCATCGAGAAAGCCCCTTACGCCACGTTTTCCCATATGAAAGCTTACATAAAGCGTGTCGCCGTCACACAGATTTTTCTGTATAAAGCAGTCGGCATCAATGGCGGCGGCAAGGTAGATTTTCTTCTCGCTGACAAGATATAGTTCACACATAGCCGAGATCATCAGACTGTTCCACGAAGTTAAAATTTTCTCGTCACGATGGAGAGAATATCGCTTTTTTCGGTAGTCGTCAAGTATAGGCAAAAAATGTTCAAAACTTTTATCCGCAGGATCGCTTCCAAGCAGATTTGGGATATTCTTTTTTTCAAAATTGCCCGTATCCGTTATATCATAATGACGGTTAAAATGAAGTCCGTTCTCTGCTCCAAGAATATTTGTAATCTCGCCGGGTGTAAAAAGATAATACTTTCCTTCTTCCCCCTCGCTGTCAGCATCTTGTGAGCT
>JAZNAB010000025.1:0-3625 GCA_045586285.1 Candidatus Flemingiibacterium sp.
TTATAAGAAAAATATTACCGTAGTAGAAGCATCGAATATAACCGGATACGGCAAGGGAAATTTTTGCAAAATATTCAAAAATATTGTCGGAGAAGCCTTTCACAAAGCGTTAAATCGCCACAGGATAAACGTATCTCTTGACTTTTTAACTCAAACCAACCTTTCAATTGAAGAAATCGCAGCCGAAGTTGGTTTTTCGGAAAGCAAAACTTTCTCAAGAGTATTTAAGCAGATGATGTCAGAAACTCCCGGAAATTACAGAAAAAACAACCGTGGCAAATCCAAAAACAACCTTTAAGTGCTAATTATATAGTTGAAAAAAATGAAAAAAATAGTAAAATCATCAGAACTTTTATGGATCTTAGGAATAATATTTGTTGCCCTTGGAGTATCAATTTGCAGCAAGGCAGATCTTGGTGTATCAATGATTGCCGCTCCCGCTTTCGTTATTTATGAAGCAATTGCTCCTCTTTGGAGCGGATTTTCGGTTGGTATGACGGAATACATAATTCAAGGACTTATGCTTGTACTGCTTTGCATCATTATCGGGCGTTTTAATTGGCGGTATCTCTTTGCCTTTGCCGTAGCAGTCATTTATGGATACACGCTTAATTTCTTTCTTTTCCTGCTAAGCGGCATTACATTTGATTCTATTCTTATTCGCTATGTTATGCTTATCTTGGGAGATATTATAACCGCTTTTGGTGTCGCTTGTTTTTTTGGCACATATTTACCCTTGCAGGTTTATGAGCTTTTTGTTACAGAACTGGCTAGCCGCTTCAAGCTCAATATAAATAAAGTTAAATCTTTATTTGACATCACACTTTTGGTGTTGTCTTTTGTCCTTGCGCTTACGCTTTTCGGCGATGCTGCTGACTTTGATTTAAAATCCATCGGATATAGAAGCTATCACAGCATAGGACTCGGAACGCTTATAACCACCGTAATTAACGCTCCGATAATAGCGGCTATGGGAAAATTAATTGACCGCTTTTTCGATAAATCTCCAAGATTTACGACTATTGAAAATTTATTTAAATTAAACTGAAATGAAAACAATATATCCAAACTATTACAAAGGATTTAAATGTATAGCAGATAAGTGCAATCACAGCTGTTGTATCGGGTGGGAAATTGATATTGACAAACATTCCCTCTCATATTATGAAGCCTTAACGGGAAAATTTTCAAAACGTCTTAAAGACGCTATTTCCTATGACGGCGAGCCTCACTTTATACTAACGAACGGTGAGCGATGCCCTTTTTTGAATAAAGACGGGCTTTGCGATATGATTATAGAGCTTGGAGAGGAAGCGCTTTGTGATATTTGCACCGACCACCCCAGATTCCGTAACTACTACAAAGATGCCGTCGAACTTGGTCTTGGGCTTTGTTGTGAGGCGGCAGCAAGTCTGATATTAAATAATCAGGCAGCTTTTAGCCTTGAAAACTTCAGTTTAAACGACAATGTTTACACTCCAAAAGAAAAAGCACTGTTATCCCTGCGCTCAGAGCTTATTGAAATAATGAAAAACAGAAATGAGTCTTTACAAAAACGTCATAACAGACTTATGTCAAAGCTTGGGTGTAATTTAACCGACAAAAACATCAGTAAATGGTGTGACTTTTATTTGGGCCTTGAACGGCTTGACAGTGCTTGGGGAGAGATTTTGGAAGAACTGAGGGAAGCCTCGCCAAAGGATATTTACAGTAACTTGGATCCTGCCGCAGAGATTGCTCTTGAGCAGTTGACAATATATTTTCTTTATAGGTATATTCCAATGTCAACTTCTGTTGAAGAGACAAAAAAATATCTGTGCTTTTCAATTATAAGCACAAAAATGATAGCGGCTATTCTGTCAAAAGGCAAATTCAGCATTGAGGAATGTGCGAGAATGTACTCAAGCGAAATAGAATATTCAGATGAAAATGTTGTAAAAATATGCAATGAATTTTCATAAAAAAGTTTAAGGGCTGCCGCAAAAAGCGACAGCCCTGTATTATAATATAAATCTTAGTTTTGATCAGTTATTGTTCAGCTCGTAAATGTTTTTTAGTTTTTTCCCTCTTTAATGAATTTATTTGCTTTCATCAGCGTTGTTTTTTTCGCCGTTTTGTTTACCTTCATTTTGAGGTGTCTTTTTGAATTTCCCCTTAATCTTTCCGCCAAGTGCACGCTTTTTAATATGTTCGCCGGTCTTCTTTATCCGTGCAGCAAAGGAATGAACATTATCCTCGTGATCTGGGAAATTCCGTATTTCACGGTCGGAATAGTATTCATAGGTATCAACCGGAAGTGATTTGTGTGCAAGGCGTTTTTCCACAAGCAATTTTATAATCATATATAAAACCGCAAAAATCGGCACACTTATAAACATTCCCGCAAGTCCCCAAAGTCCGCCCATAACAGTAATTGAAAACAGCACCCAAAGCGAACTTAATCCGGTTGTTTCTCCAAGGATTTTCGGCACAATAATATTGCCGTCTATTTGTTGAATAATGACGTTAATTACTATAAACAAAAGCACCTTTGAGGGATCAACGATAAATATAATAAGTACTCCCGGAATAGCTCCGATAAACGGACCGATAATCGGAATAACATTTGTAACCGCAACCATAGAGCTTACGAGAATTGCATACGGGATTTTGAAAATCGCACACACAATAAACATCAGTACACCGACAACAATTGAGTCAATGACCTTGCCTATTAAATAAGCACCAAAAGTACTGTTAGCAAAATTACCAAGCTCCAAAGCACTGTTGTACATACGCTCTCCCGTAAATGAACGGATAAGCTTTTTAATTTGTGCAATAAGTTTTTCCTTTGACATAAGGGTATATATTGCGAAGAAAACGCCAAGCACAATATTGAATATGCCGTTTGCAAAGCTTGTAAATGCTCCGAAAAGTACAGGCAAATACTCTTTTATAATAGTAAAAGAGTTGGAAATGATAACATCAAGATTATCGGATATAATACTAAGTCTTTCCGACAAATCGCTAAGTTCTGTACCGATAGTTGAAGTAGAAAAATAACCAAGAACACTGGTTACAAAATTTTCAATTGTAAGCTCTGAGCTGTCAAACAAATAGTCAGGCAGGAAATCATCAAGCCAAGCAACAGTTTTTGATATATATCCGCTAAGTTTAGAAACAAGGTCGCTAAGACTTAAAATAACCTGAGGTATAATCAAAAGCACCAAAATCGTCAGAATCAAAAGCAGTGCAACCATTGCAAAAGCAATTGAAAGCCCACGTTTTAAGGCAAATTTCCTTGAAGAAGTTGTCTTAAATACAAATATACGCTTTTGTGCAAACTTCATAATCGGGTTTGCAACATAAGCTATACCAAGTCCAATATAGAATGGAGCCAATATTGAATTAAGTGCGCCAAAAAACGATGCTACAGCATCAAAATTCCACATTGCCGCAAACACCATAAATATTACAAAAGCTGTAATAACGGTGTAAACAGCAATAGATGTATATTTTTTATTCCACTCCATAATGCATCATATTCCTTTCGCATTGTAAAAACAAAAGCTGTTCAACACAAATAATACACTTATATACAATATATTATACCTCAAAAGTAAAAGTTTTGTCAAGAGTTTTATAC
>JAZNAB010000026.1:0-1737 GCA_045586285.1 Candidatus Flemingiibacterium sp.
AACAAGTCTGCGTGCAACAAAGTAAATAATAACAAATACAAGAGTTACAAGACCGCCGAGAGGAAGACCTATTGTTGCGTCTGTATCACCAAATGCAGCAACAAAGCCCTTGCCGTCAAACATTCCGCCTACATAAAGGAGTGCTACTACGCATACAGCAATGAGTACGATAATAGGAATGATAAGGTCAAACACTCTGCCCTTTGTGTTGGATGAAGCTTCTTCTGGTTCAACAGCCTTTTCGTTTCTGGAAGTGAAAAGGTCGCCATTAAGAGCGTTCATTTCGTGGAGCTTCATTGGGCCGTAATCAAACTTCATAAGGGAAATGGCAACAACGAATACAATTGTCATAATAGAATAGAAGTTGAATGGAATAGCTTCGATAAAGAGCTTAAGACCTTGACCATCTTCTGCATATCCTGCAACAGCCGCCGCCCAGCTGGAAATAGGAGCGATCATACAAATAGGAGCTGCTGTAGCATCAATAATATATGCAAGTTTTGCTCTTGAAATCTTCTTGCTGTCTGCAACAGGGCGCATAACAGAGCCGACAGTCAAACAGTTAAAGTAGTCGTCAACAAAGATAAGAATACCGAGCGCAACAGTTGCAAGGGAAGCGCCCACACGAGTTTTAATATGAGTTTGTGCCCATCTTCCGAAAGCAGCAGAGCCGCCCGCACGGTTAATGAGTGCAACAATAATTCCAAGCTCTACAAGGAACACGAAAATTCCGGCAGTGCCCGAAACGGCAGAAATTAATCCGTCGTTAATAATTGCGTCCATTGTACCTGTAAAGGAAAATCCGGAATAAAGGATTCCGCCGCAAAGTACACCTATAAAGAGTGAGCTGTACACTTCTTTTGTTATAAGCGCAAGTCCGATAGCTACGATCGGAGGAAGAATAGCCCAAAGTGAGCCTCTAACAAGACCGTCGCCGCCGCAGGTTTCACATTCGGCAACAGTTGAAGCGTCACAATCAGGGCAAGCAATAGTTGCGTTAGCGCCGTCGGTTACAAAAGCAACAACGAGAAAAGCGATAATCGCAACTATAGCTATTGATAAAACGATTTTGCTTGTTTTAGTCATAATAACCTCCACTAAAAATTTTTACAAGCATATTTTACCACATTTTTTTCGTTTTTTCAATAGATTACGACAAATTTATTTAATTGTTTTTGATGTTTTTGACAAAAAACTTTAATTTTGTACCCTTTTAAAGTGATTGCATATCTATTGGCAACTACTTGTATATAGAGTCCATTGTATTTTGATATCGTAAACAACATTATCCGCCCCGATAAATACAGCCTTGCTTCTCTCTTTATCTGTATCAAATTTTGTTGTAAATGCCTTTGCGACCATTGGCGGCCATTGTAGGATAAAAATGCAACTTATAATACTATTTCTTTTGCTCTAAAATCGCAGAGTCTATTGTCGTATCCCGTATTACCACGTGTGAGAATAACAGTGGTTACACTCTTTTTCCCTTGGTATTCTGTTTCGATATCATATTCACCGTAAAATCCACTGAATCTAAGCTGTCCCGTAACCGTGTCCTCCAAAGTAGTATTCCACTCCTTGTTTATCAGATTACGCAGTGTCTTGTAAACGGGCTTTCCGTGCAATCATAACGAAGCAACCCGGAATGGTATACCTTTTCCGCTTTTTCAGCAGCAAGTGCGACGACTTGTTCCCGACGCTTGCCATCAAGCTCCGCAAGTTTGCGGTTATAGTACA
>JAZNAB010000027.1:0-6866 GCA_045586285.1 Candidatus Flemingiibacterium sp.
TCTTTATCAGACGTACCGTGAACGATGTCCTTAAACTCTTCTGCCGTAAGGCTTATTTCTCCGTTTTTATTGCTCAAAGTAATCGTTTCATTTTCGGCATAGAGAAGTTCAAAACACATCTCTCTACCATCACTCTGCATATCAACAAGCTGAGTAGAATCTTTTACCTTGCTCTTAAAAACGTTGTAGGTATAATCGCCGTATTTTCCGTTAGGTGGCATCTTCATAAACAAATGCTTTGGCATTTCCTTAATCATTGCGTTATGGGAAACCTTGACGGTTATCCATTTCTTTTTTTGATTTTCGTTTTCAGGCATTTTTTTCTCCTTTTCATCTAAATTTTCCTTAAATTCTTTTACTTGTTTGCGGTAACTTGTGATGTATCCATCAAGAACCGCAGGGTGCGACTGAACGACAAATTTTTCTCTATCTTCAGCGCTGTTGTTAATGTTGATTGTTTTTGCCCACTCTTTGTTATCTCTACTGAACCTACCGTCGCTATCTAACGTTTGAACCGTGTTCGCAAGAACGTAGTTCATTCGCTCTTCGCCGTAAAGTGCGTAAAGATTAGCAATAAAGTTGGTATTCAACCTCATACCGTCAAAATGCGATGCAATATCTCTTTCAATATCGAGTTTGCAATTTCTACTTACCATAGTTGCTTCTAACGGCATTTTCTTATTGAACGATGCTCTCATAGCAAACTTTGCCGTATCATCGCCAAGTTTTAGCTCAGGTTCGTCAATATCTCGTTCAAGTTTTAGGAAGGTAATATTCTTTTCTTCCAACGATTCTTGTGACATATAACACACCGGCGCAGCGATAATGTAATCGTCTGCACGTTCAGAAATTCGGTGTAAATGGTCAACGCTTAACGAATCTTTGAAATAGTAGAAAGCAGTATCTTCTTTGTCCTTGCCGAAATAGGCAAACTCTTCATTGTTTGGGCTAATAATATCCTTGTGATAGAACTGACAGTATTCTCTGATAAAGTCAACGGTGTCCTGCCCGGTATTTACGCTTGCGTTTTCGCTATCTCGGAAGTCCTCGTATAGCTCTTGCAAAATACCTTTGTCCTTATCTTGATAAAGTGCTTTGAAATACTCTTCATCAAAGTCGTAGCCCTCAATCGTGTCTAAAAGCTCAGTTTTAACGTGAATTTCATAGTTCTTTTGAAATACTTCATAAGGTTCTTTTTTGAGCATTTCGTTTTGGAAGTTCATAAACTCGTCGTGGACAAGTTCTCTTACTTCGTCGGCATAGTCGATTTGAGCATCATCGGTTAAAGCAAGTTCTTCAATCTCTTCTTCGGGTTCAGCAAATTGAGCCATATACTCGTCATATTCTTTTGAATACTTCTCGTAATTTTCTCTGCCGATACTACGCAAGAAGTTCTCATCGAACTGCCAAAGCGGATATGTTACATAGCCACTTTGTTTTGTAAAGCCCGTATCTTTTGCAATGCCTTGTTCAAGAAGTTGGGAAGCAAACGGACAGTTGTTTACATCTATGTAAGCCGTGTTTTTCATACCGATATACTCCCCGAAAGAAGTCGTTAAGGTTTGGAACGGCTCTCTAAACGTTCTACCGTTTTCCATACTTGCTTCTTCATATAATTGAATTGCAAGTCCCGACATTTCTTTGTTGTTGAAATCTCTTACGGAATACAACTGCAAATTAGGCACTACCGTTATTTCTTCGCCACTAAAAGATTTGATTTTATAGCGTGGAACGGGTTCAATGCCAAGAAACTCTATCGTTTCGTCAACCGTCATACCGTCCATAGCTTCTTCAAGAGCTTTATCTACGTCAATATAATGTTCGCCCATAAGTAATGGTTTAAGGGTTGTTTCCCCAAACAAGTCATACCAATAGTCGTACTCATCGCCCGTTGCTCCCTCAGCCCACTCGGATTCTTCAAAGAACGATTTAAGCTCCGTGATAATCTCGTCAGCATTATCTTCGTTGTCAAGTTCGCCAAGCGGTTTTCCGTCCATTTCTTTTTCAAGATGATGTTCTTTAATGCCGTCTAAAACGAACTCTTTTAATCTCCAACGTTTGGTGATTTCGTTTGCGTGGTCTTTAAGTTCTTCGGGTTCAATGTTGTCTGCAATAGCTCTTGCGACGTCGTTTTCCGTCCAACCGTAATAGAGAAGAATATCGTCGTTGTTGATACGCTTTGTAAACTCTTCTAAAAGCTTCGGAATATGTTCCTTTTGCTTTTCAACGGGTGGTTTTTCTACGGTCTTAAAGAACTCTCGCAATCCGTGTTTTTCAGAGAAGTTGTTGTCGATAAACGGTTCAATGAATTTGGCATCAACGTAAGACATTTCTTCGCTTGCAACATAGCCCCCCGCTTCACACAAGGAACTTCTTGCTGCAAGGTATGCTTTACCTTCTTCGCTTTCATAAAAAGCTTTCCAAGAAGGTTTTTCCACACCGAAGATGTATCTATCACCTTGCCTTATCTCGTCAACGCTTTCAACAGCACCTTCCGTATCATTTTCATAGAGCTTGAACACCTCAAACCCTAATTCTTTTAATCTGACTGCCGCTAACCTACGAAGTGGCAACATACCAAGCCATTTATAGCCGTAGTCGTCCATATCTTCTTGGGTAATTGAATAGTCCGGCAGAACCGCCATTTCAAGTTCGGCAATCTTATCAGTTTCGTCTATAAAGCTATCCTCCTTTGACATTTCTGCCATATTTTCAATGATTTTTACAACGTTACCACTATCGACAAGCTCTCTTGCAATCGTGTCAAGTTGGTCAATATCAATAGAGAACACGTCCTTGCCGTTTGCTTCGGTTATAAGGTCAATATTGTACCTTTCACAAAGTTCTTTTGCTTGTTCGCCTACAAGGTCAAATCTACCGTTATTAGCAATAAATACGAACGCTTCAGGCTGTTGCTCTTTCACTTTTTGATAGGTTGAAATTGCCCCTTTATCCAATGGTTTACGAGCCTTTTTCTTTGTGGCTGTTGTAGTTTTAATTTCGGTTTCAGTATTATCGGGTAATGCCATATAGGTTGTATCTCCCTCGTCTTTCTCATCATCTATAATGACTTCCTCACGACGGTTCAAATCAAGCTCGGCGTTGAGTTCGGTTTGCTCTTTAAGTAAGCTTGCCAAAAGCTCTGCGTGTTCAAAAGGTTTATTGACTTCTTCTTTTGCAACTTCAAAGTCATTTTTGAGTTGTTCTAACCTTGCAACCAAGCGTTTTTCACGGTTGGGAAGCTCCGTCAAGAAGTTTTCAATTCTTGTCATATTACCACTTGAACTGTTACCAATATCAAGATTGTATTGACCGTTGCCCGTAAGGGAAATCGTGCGTTCTGCCGTTAAGAGAACTAACGGATTCATACTGATTTTGAACCCTGCAAATTCAGCTACGACAGTATCGGGTTTGCTTGCATATAACGCATCGGTTAATGCTCTTGAACCCTCTTTTTTATCGGTATAAATCACACCGTTTACGTTGATAGAGAAGTTGTCGGGATTATACTTTTCTTCGACTACCTTCATATCTGCCCGTGTTCTTTCGATAAGTAATTCTTGCCTACGAATATCATCGGGGAAAGTCTTACGTATCTTGTCTTGTAATGAGTAAAGGTTCTTCTTATACTGTCCTTCAAGAACTCTCAACCTTGCCACCTCCGTATCAACTTCCATCTTTCTCTTAATCTTTGGATTTGCGGCAGTAATTGCCTTAATTTCCGCATAAGAAAGAGTAGTTTCGTCAATATCTTCAGCTTCACGCACGGTTAAGTCACCCCTATCAATTTGAGAAATAAATCTCTGCTTGTTTTCAAGTATCTGATAAGAATAACTATCAAACGTTCTCTCAGTTACGTATGTGAATATCTTTACGCTTTCGTTGGTATTTCCTTGTCTTACAATACGTCCTTCACGCTGTTGCATATCGGATGGTCTATAAGGTGTATCCAAGTGATGCAATGCCACAAGTCGTTTCTGCACGTTCGTTCCTGCTCCGCACTTTTCCGTGCTGCCAAACAAAACTCTGACTTTTCCGTCATTTACTTTATCGAACAATGCTTGCTTTTGAGCATCGCTATTCGCTTCGTGAATAAACGCTATTTCTTCTTCGGGAATACCTTTTTGAACGAGCTTGTACTTCAAATCGTTGTACACGTCAAAGTCTTTACCGTATTCGTAATCTTCGTAAGCTCGTTTCGGTGTCGATAAATCGCAGAACACAAGTTGCGTTCCTTTGATTTCGTGGGTATCGTCCCACACTTCAAACACTCGCTCTGCACACTCATTAAGTTTGCTTGTTTCTTCATCAGTTGCCGTTGGAATATAGCACCTTGCATCAAGAGCAAGTTTCTTACCATCAGACGTGATTTTGAGCATATTATCAATTTCGGGTGGAACACCACCTTGACTGATTTTTTCAGCTCTATCGGCTATCTCTTCTGCAAGGTCAATAACCGTATCACTTGGCTTTAATGTAATAACTTGTCTTTCAACATCGGGAACATCGAGCTTTACCATGTCCGAAGTCTGCACGTCAGCGAAGGATCGGTAAAGCGTTAAAAGTTCGGGTAAGTTCGTGAATTTTGCAAATCTCGTCTTTGCCTTGTAACCTTGCCCGGAAGGTGTCATTTCAAGCGAAGTTATCGTTTCGCCAAAGTCGGCAGCCCAACCGTCAAAATAGTTAATTCCTACTTCACGGAGCGTTTCAGAACCCAAGTAAGACTGCATAGTGTACATTTCAGTCATTGAGTTAGATATAGGCGTACCCGTAGCGAACACAACGCCTTTATCAGCGCCGTGTAGTTCGTTTATGTACTCACATTTCAACTTCAAATCGCTTGCTCTTTGGCTTGCAGTTGTTGAAATACCTGCAACATTATTCATTTTCGTGAACAAGAACAAGTTTTTATAGTTGTGAGCTTCGTCAATAAACAAGTAGTCAACGCCCAAGTTTTCAAAGATAAGCACGTCGTCTTTCTTGCTATCATCCATCAACTTTTTGAGTTGAGCTTCACGGTTTTTCTTGATACGTTCAAGGTTTTTAACTGAGCCTTTCGGATGATTACTTTCCATCCATTGTGCTTCAATGGTTTCTTCTATCCTTGCAATTTCTTCTCTTAATTTTCTTTCTTGTCTTTCGGCAGAAATAGGAATTTTTGCAAAGGAACTTTGGGCAATAATTACGGCATCCCAATCTCCCATAGCAACTCTTGATACGAACTTTTGACGATTATTCTTTTCCAAATCTTCTTTGCCCGCAATCAAAAGTTTTGCGTTAGGATAAAGGGTTCTGAACTCGTTCGCCCATTGTTGTACCAAGTGGTTTGGAACGGCTATCATAGGCTTTTTAGCAAGACCGTGTTGTCTTAACTTCATAATAGAAGCACAAATCGTAAAGGTTTTGCCTGCACCTACAACGTGGTGTAAAAGGGTATTACCGTCCGTCAAAATACGGTGAACCGCATTTTTTTGGTGGGGTTTGAGTTCAATAGCGGGGTTCATTTCGGGGAATTTGAGATAGCTACCGTCATACGTAGGCAATCTAATCTGATTAAACAACGCATTGTACGTTGCTTCTAATTGTTCACGTCTTTCAGGTTCTGCAAATATCCAATCCTTAAATTCTTCCCGGATTTTGTTTTGCTTTTCTCTTGCGGCAATAGTTTCCGCTTGATTAAGCACTCTTTTCTCTCTACCGTCCTCCTCTACGGTATCGTAAATAGTTGTTGCTCTTAAATTCAGACAATCTTCAAAAATCCTATAAGCATTAGCACGGTTCGTACCATAGACTTCGTGTACTTTCATATAGGAGTGATTTCTTAAAAATCCTGCTTTATCAATTCGCCACGAGCTATCGTGTGGGTTGTAATAAAGCGATACGGAATCTTTGTAGTAGAACGGTATATCCAAGATTTTCATAAGGAACTTTTTGTAATATTCCTTATCAACCCAAGACGAACCAATTCTTACTGAAATCTCACTTGCCGTTAAAGGTTTAGGTTGAACTTGCTCTAACGCTTTTACGTTTCGTTCAAAACCCTGATTAGGGAATTGATTGCAGAACGACTGAGCTGCTGCAAGTTTTTGTTTTACCTTACCCGACAAGTATTTTTCTGCCGTTTCAAAGCCTGAATACTTATCGTCCAAGTCCGTTTCAGTTGGGTTTCTAAATACTGCATCGCCAAGCTCGTAAAGTACGGTATCGTAATCTTTCTTCGTTAGCTCTTCTATATAAGCAATATCTACTCGCCCACGCTCGTTCATACTGATATGTAATGCTTCATAACAATCATCGGTTTGAACTGCTGCAACGTATGGTCTTATAGTTCGTTTAGAGAATATGTCTGCTTTTGTGGCTGTCTTTTTATCTTCTGAAAGGTTCTCGCAAGCGAAGAGCAAAGCACTATCGCCATCGTCCCTAAATAACTTCGTGTTGGTCTGACTATTAAGCAAACCGTATTTCTTTACGAAACGGTCATACCTATCGTTCAACGTCCATTGTTCAATTTGAAGTTCGTTATCAGAACAACCACTAATCTGCATATCAAGAACTTTTCGTAATTCCTTACGTAGTCCTATCATTTGCACGATTCTTTCGTATGCGTCCTTTGGATATTTGGGGATTTCTTGTTCCACCATAGCATCGCCTATACGCATATAAAGTTTTCCATTGACCGCCTTATAACAAAGGGGTTTTACGTCGTAATCTACTTCAATCTCTTCCTTGTCGATATTTGTCGAAGGTTCGGGATTTATGTAGAAATTATTCGGTAAATGTCCTATTGCATCAGACAAATCAAGTGAAAGGTTACTGTCTTTTGGCTTAACCGTAACGTCCAAAGCTCCGTATAAACCACGCTCTTC
>JAZNAB010000028.1:0-6506 GCA_045586285.1 Candidatus Flemingiibacterium sp.
AAACACTAATATAAGACTGTCCGTATATTTTTATATTCCAATAATTAAAATCCGAAGGTGCGAACACCTTCGGATTTTTTTAAAAATTAATCAGTTACACTCAGCAGTAAGCGGTCCTTCAAGATCTTTAAGATAGAAGAGCTTTCCGGGGAGAGTTGGAATAAATGTAGAAGTAATCCACATGCTTGGTCCATATCTTAGGGTAGTCCAGAAGCTCATACCCTGCCACTGCATACCTCTGTTAAATGCACCGTCACAGCCGCCAATTGCATAATCTGCCTGAAGGAACAAGCCAGGGCCGATTGTGTTAGCTCTGCAAGGAACAAGAGTTGTTCTTGATTTAAAGCTTGTAATTGCATTTTGTTCGATTGTCAGTGGGTGAAGCTTTGCACCGATACGGTAGCATTGGCTCTTCCAATCCTCAACGCTGTTAAATTCTTCAGCAAAGTGAGGCTCCCAGAATGCAATATGACACATTCTTCCGATACCGTAAACGAGAATAAGCTTTACGCCTTCAGCCTTAAGCTTTGCAATCTTTTCTGGATATGTAGGAAGATTTTCACGGGTTGCGAAATTTCTCTGGCTTTCGGGAACGGTAAGCTCTCCGAGAGGATTAAACAGTGCGTCGCACATAGCATTCTGGAAAGCTGCGGGATCATTTGCCGGAAGTGTATTTCCGTCTGCATCTGACCATTCGTCCATATTAAAGGTATATACGTGATCGCACTTTACATTCCACTCTTTGAGGAAGTAAACAGCCCACTTATACATTCCCATAGGGCCTACAGGGAGAATAAATGCGATCTTTTCACCTGCATCACGAGCGCCCTTGATTGCCTTTGCAATTTCGTGACCCATATATGTGTCAAATTCACCAAGGCTGTCACAACGCACAGGTGTAAAATCCTTGTTCCAGAAGCTCTGTCTTTCCTCTACCTTATTTGCGGGGTTGCAGCAGGCATCAATCTTTTCCATATCCCAACCGAGAGGATAGAAGCCTTCAAGCATTGAGCCTTTAACTGTACTGTTAAAATCCATTTTTGTTTCCTCCAAATCAAATATTTTATACAATAGCACATCGACAATTGTAAATTCAAAATTATAACTTACTTTTGAGCAGCTTTTCTTTTTATAAAGCTTTCGATAACGTCAAAAGTGGGTATACCCGAAGTTGCTCCCTTTTCCATTACGCAGTGAGTTCCGACAGCATTACCTACAACTGCGCAGTCAAGGAATGCCATATCTCTTGCATATGCGGACAAAAATCCGGAACAGAAGCTATCACCGGCGCCGGTGGTATCAACAACCTTTTCATCAAGATATGTTGGGATCATTACGCCATCTGAATCTTTTGTTTCACGGTAGTAGTAATTCTGCTTACCGCATTTAATAACAACGCTCTTAACGCCTCTTTCAAAGAAAACATCAGCCATCTCAGCAGGAGTTTCCTTACCGGCAATCATTCTTGCCTCATCAATACTTGGTAAGAACAAGTCTATATACGGCATTGCATCATTGAGAAGCGCGCCCCAACGGCCTCTTGCATCCCAACATACGTCAAGCGCTGTAGTTTTGCCCATTTCCTTACATTTCTTTAAAAATTCAACAGTTTCCTTGCCGTCAAATTTATCCATAAGGTAAGTTCCCGTAACAAAAACGATATCATTCTTAGCAATTACATCAAAATCAATATCTGCAGTTGTGAAAGCTGCATTAGAGCCTGTGCAATGGAAGAATGAGCGCTCACCTGTTCCCTCCTCTATCATAAGCACCGATGCAGAGGTCTGAACATTCTTATCAACATTAATACCCGAAACGTCAACCCCTGCTTCTGTAAGGCATTTCTTAAGGTAATCACCGAACATATCGGCGCCGACCTTTCCGACAAGTGTTGATTCAACACCAAGTTTGCCAATGTTAATAGCAGCAGTCATAGCATTTCCGCCATTGTGCATAGTAATTGAGCTTACAGGCTCAAGAAGTCCCTTTTCGGGATAATTTTTAACCGGTTCAACGATTATATCGGCAACCATAATTCCGACACAAGCAACTTTTTTCATATGTAATATTATCCTTTCTAAAAAATATCAATAGCTTAAGGCAACAATCTGCGTGTTTGAATTTTCGGATAAACAAGACACTGTCTAAAGCCTTCCGCATATGCACAGTTGCACTGATATCCTCTGTATTTTGCGGTAGTTTTTACAAAATCAGCAAAATCAATATTATCGTGGTCACGCATCCACTTAAGCTGACTTTCGTGACATTCAAGCATCTCAAGCTTAAGATCAATTTCATCAGATACATCAACGTACTCGGTTGGAATAAAATCTAGTCCGCCAAGATTGTCCATATAGAAAATCGGCACAACTTTTGATGCCTTCTTAACTCCGCTTTCATAATGAGGAACACTTGCAGCAAAGCTTGCATCAAAAACGAGCTTACTTACAGCAACGTGGTCAGGCATATAGTCGTTAGGTGCGTGTGTAATAATAAAATCCGGATCTGCCTCTCTTATTATATCAATCACCTTATCTCTGTGAGATTTATCCTGATTGTAGACAAGAACATCTCCGATATCGCAAGTAACAACCTTTATTCCTGCAAGAGAACCGGCTTTTATTGCTTCTTGACGTCTAATGTCACGAAGCTCTTCCGGGCTGATTATTTCGTGGCCCAGATTGCCGTTGCAAACGTGGCAAACCGTAACATTATCGCCTCTTTTTACACATTTAGCAAGAGTTCCTGCGCAGTTAATTTCTATGTCATCAGGATGACAGCCGATTGCTAAAACGTTCATATTAATTCTCCTTCATCTTTAAATATTTCATAAGATATAGCATAATTTTTCTTGATTTTTTTGCAGACTCTTGACAAATCAAAAAACATATTATATCATATACCTATATACACATTATATGATATCAAACAACTTAAGTCTATTGCATTTTTGATATTATATAGCACATTTTTGATTTAAGATGTAAATCTTCCGACACAAAATCAGTTGATATATAAGGGGAAAAAGCTATGAATAAGATGAACCTGTACGAAAAAATACCTGCCGACGCTTTTCCGATCAGAATACTGGAGTTCAGTGAATTTCCCGAAGATTTTGTACTTCATTGGCACGAGCACACAGAGCTTTTGTTTATAAAAGAAGGAGTTTTAAATCTCCGCTGCGGTGAAAACATTATTTCTGCCACAAGAGGAGATTTGATTGTAATAAACGGTAATGAGCTGCACGAGGGAATCGGCGGCAGATGCAGTTTTGCTTGTATTTATATCCCGCCTTCTATGTTTGAGGGGCAGTATCCCCTGTTTCATCACGTGATAAGAGATGAAGCTTCCGCATCGTTACTAAATAAAATTCTTGATGAGCACAGCAGTAAAAAAGCTTCTGACCAAATTGCGATTAAGGGATATACCTATTTGCTGATTTCCAATCTTATTAATAAACATTCCGAAACAACATTTACAGAAATAAGATACCGTCAGCACGCAGACAAATCGGTTAAGGTCAACGACGCTATCATGTATATTGAAGATAATTTTTCAGAGGATATTTCAACAAAATACCTATCGAAGCTATCACACGTAAGTGAAGCTCACTTTTGCAGGATTTTCAAAGAAGCAACGGGAAAATCCGCAAAGGAATATATAACCGAAAAACGATTATCCACCGCATTGGAGCTGATAAAATCCACCGATATGACTATTCTTGAAATTGCAATGCAATGCGGATTTTCGGACGCTAATTATTTTTCGAGAATTTTTAAGAAGCATAAGCGAATATCCCCTTCAGCTTTCAGAGCGCTCAGAAACGAGAAAACATTATCTTAAAAAAAATCCGACCAAAAGGTCGGATTTTTTTTATCTGATTTCAACCGTTACACGTTTTTTTACGGTATTGGCTGCGGCCTTCATAACAAGGCGGATTGACTTTGCAATTCTGCCGTGTCTGCCGATAACCTTTCCCATATCCTTCTCCGCAACGTGAAGTACAAGAAGTACATTGTCGCCCTCAACGGTTTCTTCTACAAAAACCGAATCCTGTTCATCAACAATTGCCGCTGCGATGTCGGTGAGAATTTTCTTAAGCTCTATCATAACAGTATGACCGTGGCCGATTATTCAGCGGCGCCGCACTTTTTGAGAAGAGCCTTTACGGTATCGGTAGGCTGAGCGCCGTTCTTAATCCACTTCTGAGCTTTTTCTGCATCAATCTTAATTTCAGCAGGCTCGGTCATAGGATTGTAAGTTCCGATAACTTCGATAAATCTTCCGTCACGTGGATAACGGGAGTCTGCAACTACCACACGGTAGAAGGGGTTCTTTTTTGCGCCCATTCTTGTAAGTCTGAGTTTAACTGCCATTTTGTTTTTCCTCCGAAAAAATATAATAAATTATTTTTTATATTTGAAAACCGTTAAAACGGGATTTTCATCTTGCCGTTTTTGCCAAATCTCTTTTTGCCTGTAAATGATGCGAATTTTTTCATCATCTGGCGCATTTGGTCATATTGCTTTAAAAGACGGTTAACGTCTTCCACCTTCATACCGCTTCCCATCGCAATTCTGCGTTTTCGTGAAGAACCGATAATATCAGGCTTGTTGCGCTCCTCGGGAGTCATTGAAAGTATAATCGCCTCAACTCTGTCAAGCTGTCGCTCATCTACTTTAACGTCCTTCAGTGCATTTGAATTTACACCGGGAATCATTCCCAAAAGCTGCTCAATCGAGCCCATTCCTCTGACTTGTTTTAATTGGTCAAGGAAGTCAGAAAGCGTGAAGGTTTGTTCCCGCATTTTGCGTTCAAGCTCCATCGCCTGTTTTTCGTCAAAATTTTGCTGTGCCTTTTCTATGAGAGAAAGCACGTCGCCCATTCCGAGAATACGTGATGCCATTCTATCGGGATAAAAAGGCTCAATCATATCAAGCTTTTCGCCTGTGCCTACAAATTTAATAGGTTTGCTGGTAACGTGACGCACAGACAATGCTGCGCCGCCTCGTGTATCGCCGTCCATCTTGGTTAAAACAACACCTGTAATATCAAGTAAATTGTTAAATGACTCGGCAACGTTAACAGCGTCTTGGCCTGTCATTGAGTCAACAACAAGCAAAATTTCAGCCGGATTTATTTCCGCTTTAATATCGGAAAGCTCATTCATCAGCACCTCGTCAACGTGAAGTCGGCCTGCGGTGTCAATAAATACAATATCGTGACCGTGCTTTATAGCGTGTTCAATACCCGCCTTGGCTATTTTTACGGGGCTTTCCTTGTCACCCATCTGAAAAACAGGTATTTCGAGCTGGCCGCCCACAACTTCAAGCTGTTTTATAGCCGCCGGACGATAAACGTCACAAGCAACCAGCAGCGGCCGTTTGCCTTGTTTTTTGTACATACCGGCAAGTTTACCGGCATGTGTGGTTTTACCTGCACCCTGAAGTCCAACCATCATCACTACTGTCGGCGGTCTTGAGGAAATGTTAAGTTTTGCCTGTGTTCCGCCCATAAGGGTACACAGTTCTTCATTTACAATTTTAACAACCTGCTGTGCAGGTACAAGGCTTTCAAGCACCTCAGCACCGACAGCTCGGTCTGTAACAACCTTTATAAAGTCTTTTACAACCTTATAGTTTACATCAGCTTCAAGCAATGCAAGTTTTATTTCACGCATTCCTGCTTTAACGTCTGCTTCGGTAAGCTTTCCTTTGTTCTTAAACTTTTTGAAAGCCTCCGACATCTTATCAACCAGGTTTTGAAACATCAAAATCCTCCGTAAAGGTACTTATTCAAATAGTTATAGTTTTTATCTTTTCTATAGCGGAATTCAGCTCTGCACTTTTTTCTTTGTCCACATATTGTCCCATTTCTTCTAGGACAGGCACAATCTCAGCCAAAGTTTCTTCAATATAACGAAACTTTGCGGCAAGACCGAGTTTTTTTTCGTACTCCCGAAGCTTTGCCTCGGCTTTTGATATACTGTCACGAACTCCTTGACGGGTTATCCCCGCCTCCTCCGCAATTTCAGCAAGAGAAAGATCTTCGTTATAATAAAGCTCCGTTGCCTCTCGTCTGCTATCGCTTAAAAGCTCACCGTAAAAATCAAGCAACAATCCAATTTCAAGATTCTTTTCGTGTAGTGCCAAAGCAAGTCACCCCTATAAATCTAAAGCTTAACTGCTGCAATTTGCAACTGTAAAGCAAATCACTTTACAAGTATATCACAGTTTGTCGCCAAAGTCAATAGTTTCACAAAAGTTTTTTTGTTTTTTTAAAAATTCCCTTGACATTCAGATAAAAATATGATATTATATTGTTTGTTATAGGGGTATAGTTCAGTTGGTAGAACACCAGTCTCCAAAACTGGGTGTCGTGGGTTCGAGTCCTTCTGCCCCTGCCAAGTCTTTAGGTCGATTTAGATCCGGCCGAGAAAAAACGAGAAAAGCGGAGATTTCGAAAGATTTCTCTGCTTTTTTCACGCCTAACTTTTTTCGGATTTC
>JAZNAB010000029.1:0-15333 GCA_045586285.1 Candidatus Flemingiibacterium sp.
TATTTGTAATTTCAAAAAAATATTGTAAAACTATTTATTTTTCTTTTATTATCTGTTATAATATTATATGGAAGTTTATTCGTATTCATAAGGAGTGGTTTCTATCATTACATACAACAGTCTTGTTCGTGCTCTCACGGATTATGGAGCAGCTGCTCCCGCTAACGAAGCTTCTGAGCTTGTTTTGTTCTACTGCGGCAAATCTAAGGAGTGGTGTCTGCTAAACAGAGATACCCCCTTATCCGAAGACGTTGAAACAGCACTGAAGAAAAGGCTTTCGGGAATTCCTCTTCAATATATATTAGGCGAAGCGTGGTTCTACGGCTATCGCTTTGAAGTTTCCCCCGCTTGTCTTATTCCTCAGCCGGATACGGAACTGCTCGTTCATCTCGCATCAAAACACGCTAAAAAATCATCAAAGCTTCTCGATCTTTGTACGGGCAGCGGTTGTATCGCAATTTCATTTTTGCTCGAAAATAAAGATGCGACCGGCGCAGCAATTGACATTTCAAACGAAGCTTTGGAACACACTATTAATAACCGTTCTTTTTATAAGCTCGAAAACCGTTTGGATATTTTCAAGGTTGATGTATTCGGCTATGAAGTCGGGCCTTTTGTACGGTCTGCCGATATAATAGTTTCAAATCCTCCTTATATTAATACGAACGATATTGCCGGTCTTCCTGACGAGGTCAAACGTGAACCGTTAATCGCACTTGACGGCGGAAAGGACGGAATGAGATTCCACAACCATTTTATTAACTCGCTGTCAAGGCATTTAAAAGTCGGCGCTGTAATGCTTCTCGAAATAGGCTACGACCAATCCGAAAGAATTGCTGCGCTTTGTAAAAACAATGGACTCTTATGTAATCTTCACAAAGATTTCGGCGGAAATATCCGTGTAGCAGAAATTATGAAAAACGAATAGAATAATTAGTATCAAATGCGATTGGAGATAAGCAATGAACAAACCTACCGTGCTTTGCCTATTTGGCGGAAAATCCTCAGAATATGAGGTTTCTTTAAAATCCGCTTATTCAATTCTCACCAATATAGATAGGCAAAAATATGATGTACTTACGCTTGGAATCACAAAAACAGGCGATTGGCTTTTGTACACAGGGGATATAGAAAAAATTCCCGGCGGCAGCTGGTGTGAAGACTCGGCTGATACAAAAAAAGCCTTTCTTTCTGCCTCACCTAACGACAAAGCAATATATGTGCTTAAAGATAATGGCTCTGCAGTCGAAAAGGTGCATATTGACGTAATCTTCCCCGTTATGCACGGATCAAATGCGGAAGACGGCACTTTGCAGGGATTACTTGAGCTTTCCGGGATTGCGTATGTAGGCTGCGGCTGTGCCGCTTCTGCAATCGGAATGGATAAAGCCTACACAAAGCTTATTCTTAATAATTATGGAATCCCTCAGGCAAAATGTGAGATAATCAACGAATTTCGTTTTCTTAAAGACAAAGACGGCGTGATAACCGCCTGCGAGGAGATCGGTCCTTATCCTCTTTTTGTCAAACCCGCAAATGCAGGTTCTTCTGTCGGAGCTTCCAAGGCAAGTAGCCGTGAAGAGCTTATAGTTGCTATCGGCAGTGCTCTTTTACACGACACAAAAGTTATTGTTGAAGAATACATTTCAGGAAAAGAAATCGAAGTTGCCGTAATGGGCAACGGGAATAATAAAGGCGCTTATAAAATATCCGCCTGCGGACAAATCAATCCCGGCGCAGAATTTTACGACTATGATGCCAAGTACAGCGAAAGCAGTACCTCAAGCACAAAAATTCCCGCAGACATTAAAAAGGAAACGGCAGATAAAGTCAGACAGTATGCAGGACAAATATGTGCCGCTCTTGGTGTTTGCGGACTTTCAAGAGTTGATTTTTTTGTCACAGCAGATGAAAAGATTATATTCAATGAAATCAATACTCTTCCCGGATTTACTACAATCAGTATGTACCCGAAGCTTATGATGGATACGGGAATGACTTATACCGAAATAATCGACAGTCTGATTTATCTTGCCTTAAAAAAAGGAGCATCAAAATGATTGGTATTTTTGACAGCGGTCTTGGCGGCCTGAGCGCCCTTACGGAAGTTCGACGACTGCTCCCAAACGAAGACATTGTATATTTTGGTGATACTGGACGTGTCCCATATGGTTCACGTTCAAAAGAAACAATTATCAAATATGCTCTTCAGGATATGCGTTTTCTTCTAACTCATAATATTGATGCGGTTATGGTGGCCTGCGGCACGGCAACCTCAAATGCAATTGATATTTTAAGGGAAGCTTACCCGGATATAGCAATTGTCGGCGTTATAGAAGCCGGCGCAAAAGCTGCCGCAAAAGCAACAAAAAACAAAAAGGTAGGCGTTTCGGGTACACTTTCAACAATTGCAAGCGGTGCTTTTGAAACGGCGCTTAAAGCAGAAAATCCCGAGCTAGAAATACATTCGGCAGCCTGTCCTCTGTTTGTGCCGCTGGTAGAAAACGGCTTTGTGGAGCAAGACGATGAAATAACCCGTCTGACTGCAGAAAGATACCTTTCCAATATGAAAGAAGCAGGAGTTGACACGGTAATTCTCGGCTGTACTCACTACCCTATAATTGCTCCCGCAATACAAAAGGTTTTGCCTGGTGTATCTCTCATAAACGTCGGCTCAGCTGCCGCTATAGAACTTGCAGAAATTGTCACAAAGAAAAGGCACGGAGATATTAAAAATACAGGCACAACAAAGTTTTTTGTAAGCGATGAGCCTCAGGGATTCGTAAAAACCGCTTCCATATTCCTCGGCGAAGAAATAAGCGGCGATGTTACAAGAATAGACATAGAAAAATACTAAGTAAAATCCGCATACCAAAGGCGTCGGGTTCTAAAGGACAGTTTTTATAAAATCAAAAGTTCACAGCACAGTCGCAGAATTTGAGAAAGAGTGTATTATGAAAAGATATATAACCCCGTCTTGCATTATTTATTTTATTTTAATGAGTTTATTGCTTAATAGCTATATGCTGGCAAAGGTATCGCCCTTTATGCTTTTGATCATAATCCCACTCTTTATTATATTAAACTCATTTACCGGCATAAAGCCGACAGGCACCAAGAAGTTACGCCTGAAAATATGCAATCACGGAACTCTGTTACTTACCATCTTTGTTTGCTCTTTGATCCCTTCACTTATTTGGCACACGATATTGGCTTTTCTTACAATTCCCAATGCATATATGGACTTGGTATGGAGTATAGTTTATTGCATTGTGGCTTCTGCTATTCTTTTTTGGAATGGAATCATCTGTGTTTACTGTACATCAACGCAGATGGGTATCAAGTGGCGCGTAATTGGTGCCTTATGCGGTATGATACCAATACTCAATCTTGTCGCACTAACCCGAATTATAAAACTCACGTCAGACGAGGTAGAGTTTGAAATCGAAAAAGAAATCATTTCCCACGATCCCGCACTTTCAAAGATCTGCAAAACCAAGTATCCACTTGTGTTGATTCACGGCGTGTTTTTTCGTGACAGTAGGCTATTTAACTATTGGGGCAGAATCCCGCGTACACTCAAATTGCACGGCGCAACTATCTATTATGGGGAGCATCAATCCGCATTGACCGTAAAAGAAAGTGCAAGAGAGCTTGCATCAAGAATCAAACTGATCGTGGATCGTTCCGGCTGTGAGAAGGTTAATATCATCGCACATTCAAAGGGCGGTTTGGATTGCCGTTACGCAATCTCGGAATTTGGGCTCGCGCCGTACGTTGCTTCCATAACAACAGTTAATACACCTCACAGAGGGTGTCTTTTTGCAGACCGGCTTCTGCATGCGATTCCCGAATCCATTAAAAACAAGGTGGCAACAGCATATAATACGACCCTTACCGCACTCGGAGACGAAAATCCCGATTTTTTGGCGGCAATCAACGATTTGACAGCCGAGGCTTGCCAAAAGCGAAATGAATTGCTTACTTTTCCCGAAGGCATTTTCGCACAAAGCATCGGATCGGTAATGGAACATCCGCACAAGGGACAATTTCCCCTCAATCTTTCATATCGCTACGTTAAAAATTTTGATGGTGAAAACGACGGTCTTGTTGGAGAGCCCTCATTTGCTTGGGGAGAAAAATACACTCTTCTTCGCTCTGAAGGAGCACGAGGTATTTCTCACGGGGATGTAATAGACCTCAATCGCGAGAATATTTGCGATTTTGATGTTCGTGCCTTTTATACCGAGCTTGTCAGCGATCTTCGTCGCCGTAGTTTATAATATAAGAGCGCACTTACTCACCACCGAGAGTGGTAGTACAATAGAAAAGAGCCGATACGGAACAAATCTGTATCGGCTTTTTACTTTCCTTCAGCACCCGTGGCAAAGGTATGCGGATTTGTTTTTATTCAAAACAAATTGTTTTTCCCGTTCTTGCGGATTCGTAAATCGCTCTGACTATACGCACACTCTTGATAGCTTCAAGCGGCATAATCTGAGGATCTTTCCCCTCTATAACCGCATCAAGAATATTATCAACCATAGATGCGTGGCCCGTAAGAAGTCCGGGATTTGCTTTTTCTGCGGCACGGTTGCCCTCACCGTATCTCTGAAGCATTTCTTCTTCCTCGTCAGCCTCATCTTCCGAATCTTTTATTCTCCAACGCTTAAGCACGTCAGCATCAATCTCTATTACTCCGCCTGTACCGTAAAGCTGAATTTCCGTAGATACGCCGGGATAAGCGCAGGTGGTACTCACAAATGTTGCTGCTGCTCCGTTTTTAAAGGTTATTACAGAAGCTGTCATATCCTCGGTTTCAATATCGTGGTTGTATATTCCCATCGTGGAGTGAACAGAGGCAACGTCACCCATAAGCCACTGCATAAGATCGACTGTATGTACAGCCTGATTCATAAGCGATCCGCCGCCGTCCATATTCCAAGTGCCGTGCCAACCCTCATAATAGTGAGCATCTCTGTACCACTTCACGCCAAAAGTTCCAAGAACAAGTTTTCCAAGACGTCCGCCCTCAAGAGCTTCTTTGATGGGCTTCATTACAGCGTGATTTCTGTTTTGGTGAATTACACCCGCCGTTTTTCCCGTTCTTACCCTTGCCTCTTCAATTTTCATTGCAGCTTCAACAGTAATGTCAATCGGTTTTTCGACAAGAATGTTTTTCCCGGCTTCCATAGCCTTTACGGCAAAATCTGCGTGCATAGAACTGGGCAGACAAATACTGATAATGTCTATTTCCTCATCTTTCAACATCTCGTCAAAGTCAAGATAAGTTTTTATATAAGGATATTCGCTGAGCGCTCTATCAAGACGCTCTTTATTTATATCACAAGCAGCAACAAGCTCACATTTCGGCGATGAATGTGCAGCACTCATATGCGCTCTTCCAACTCCAAGTCCCGCAACTGCATATCCTATTTTTCCATTTTTCATTTTCTAAGTTTGATTTTGCAGACAATCCCCGCAAAATCTCTCCTTGACGTATTATTCTTTTTATATTGTACCACTTATATTTCTTCTTGTAAAGAACCTTTTCAAAATAAAACAAAAAAAACAATAAGATTTAATATAAATTGCAATAAAAAATTAAAAGAGATAGTCAAGCTATCTCTTTTAATCTTAAATTTAGTTTAACTTGCGGTAATTATTTGGACTTGCGCTTTCTTGCCGCTTCAGATTTCTTTTTACGCTTTACGCTGGGCTTTTCGTAATGTTCTCTCTTACGAAGCTCGGAAAGAACTCCGGATCTTGCGCACTGTCTCTTAAATCTGCGAAGAGCGCTGTCGAGCGATTCATTCTCTTTTACTCTGACTTCTGCCATTCTAAATTCCCTCCCTCCGCAAGTGCACAGAAAATTAAATCTATAACCTAATTTTCCGAGATAAACCAGTCAAATATTTTTTTATCTCCGTATTATTATACTATAAAAATTGTTTAGTGTCAAGTGCTTATTGGAAATTTGAGAAAATATTTTTTGGTTTTCTGTTTTTAAATAAAATACAGCCCAGTTATTATCCAAAATTTTCAATTTTTGCCATTTCGCGTCAGTCCTTTTGCATATGTTCAAGCGCAAATATAATACACTGGTTAATAAATTCGTTACGGCTTATGTCTGCTTGTGCAGCGTTTTTGTCAATTTCTTTTAAAAGCTCCGTATCTATTCTTATTGAAATAACATCTTTGTCAACTTTTTTAGGAATAAAATATTTCATTTTTAATTCACCCCTTGACAATATTATATTCAATATGTTATAATTTGTATGTATTCATTTTTAGAATACAAATAAGAATACATCAAGGAGTAGCACCTATGAACAGCACTAAAGAAAATCCAAATACTACCGAAACAAAAACCAAGTTCTGCAAATTTTGCGGAGCAAAAATAGCAGAAGAAGCAGTACTCTGCACAGCCTGTGGGCGACAAGTCGAAGAGCTTCACGGAGCAAACAGCAATCAACCTGCGCCAAGCATTGTAATTAACAATGCAAATACAAACAGTAATGTAAACAATAATATCAACTCCGCCCTGACAGGAAGGCTAAAAAACAAATGGGTTTCTTTATTACTTTGCTTCTTTTTGGGACTTATTGGAGCACACAAATTTTACGAAGGTAAAATCGGAATGGGAATTTTGTATTTATTCACCGTGGGTCTTTTCGGAATCGGAGCTTTAATAGATTTTATTTGTCTACTTTTCAAGCCCAACCCCTATCTCCCCTAATAAATAATCTTAAGCCAACAAAAAAGCCGTCGCTATACGACGGCTTTTTCTTTATTTTGCAACAATATTTACAATTTTATTCGGAACACTGATTTCTTTAACGATAGTCTTACCCTCAAGAAGCTGCTTCATTCTGTCATCGGCTTTAACAAGCGCTATCGCATCAGCGGCTGCTGTACCAAGTGGAATTGTCATTGTAAACTTAAGTTTTCCGCTGAGCTGTACCGCAATTTCCACTTCAGAGTCTACAGTTTTTGCTTCGTCATATTCAGGCCACTTGCAAAGGGCGCAAAGCTGCTTGTTTCCAAGGCTTTCCCAAATTTCCTCTGAAAGATGGGGTGCAAATGGGTTAAGTAAACGAGCAAATATGCCAAGCTCATCTTTTGTAAGACTTCCAACCTCATAAATCTCATTAATAAGACTCATAAGCGCCGCAATGGCAGTGTTAAACTTCATTTCTTCAATATCTGAAGAAACCTTCTTTATTGTCTTATGGAAGCTTGATTCAAGCTTTGGAGTTACGCCCTCTCCGGATAAAATATCGGAAAGTCCTGCCACACGGTCAAGGAATCTCTTACAGCCCTTAACAGAGCTTTCGCTCCAAGGTGCAGCCGATGCATAATCACCCATAAACAAAATATATACACGAAGCACGTCTGCTCCATAAGTATCGACAACATCGTTAGGGTCACCGACGTTACCCTTGGATTTTGACATCTTATCGCCGTCCGGGCCGAGAATAAGTCCTTGTGCAGTACGTTTTGCATAAGGCTCATCAACAGGCACTTCACCGATATCATAAAGAAATCTGTGCCAGAAACGAGAATAGATAAGGTGGCGTGTAACGTGCTCCATACCGCCGTTATACCAGTCAACAGGCAACCAATAATTAAGCGCCTCTTTGGAAGCAAAAGCATTTTGATTATGCGGATCGCAGTAACGCAAGAAATACCAGGAAGATCCTGCCCACTGCGGCATTGTATCTGTTTCACGCTTTGCGGGAGCACCGCACTTGGGACAAGTACAGTTTACAAAGCTGTCAATTTTTGCAAGAGGGCTTTCGCCGCCCTCTCCAGGAGCAAAGTTTTCAACATCGGGAAGTCTTAACGGAAGCTCCTCATAAGGAACGCCAACCATACCGCAATGCTCACAGTGAATAATCGGTATCGGCTCACCCCAATAACGTTGACGGTTAAATGCCCAGTCCTTCATCTTATACTGAACGCCCTTTTCGCCGACGCCCTTTTCGCCAAGATACTTAAGCATAGCAGCGATAGCTTCTTTTTTGGTCTTGATTCCGTTAAGGAATTCGGAGTTCACCATTTCTCCGTCGCCCGTATAAGCTTCTGCCGAAATATCTCCGCCCTTAATTACTTCAATAATATCAATGCCAAACTTCTTTGCAAAGTCATAGTCACGTTCATCGTGTGCAGGTACAGCCATAATTGCACCTGTACCGTATCCCATCATAACATAGTCGGAAATATAAATCGGAATTTCCTTGTTGTTTGCAGGGTTGATGGCTGTTATGCCCTCTATTTTAACGCCTGTCTTGTCTTTTACAAGCTGTGTGCGTTCAAATTCGGTCTTTTTGGCACATTCGGTCTTATAATCATCAAGTGCGCTGATGTTTGTTATTCTGTCACGGTATTTCTCGATAATCGGATGCTCGGGAGCAATTACCATAAATGTTACGCCGAACATTGTATCGGGACGGGTAGTATAAATGCGCAGAGAATCATCTGTTCCCGCAATCTTAAAGTTTGCGAATGCGCCCTCGGAGCGACCGATCCAATTCTCTTGCTGGAGCTTTACGTTAGGCAGATAGTCAACCTTATCAAGTCCCTGAAGCAATTTGTCTGCATACTCTGTTATACGGAGATACCAAACGTCCTTGGATTTCTGCACAATATCGCTGTGGCAAATGTCGCACTTGCCCCCTTGAGAGTCCTCGTTTGAAAGAACAACTTTACAGCTCGGGCAGTAGTTTACAAGAGTAGTTGCACGGAAAACAAGTCCCTCGTCAAACATTTTTCTGAAAATCCACTGTGTCCACTTATAGTAGTCTTCCTCTGTTGTATCAACAACACGGTTCCAGTCAAATGAGAAGCCAACCCGCTTAAGCTGAGAAGTAAACTTTTCTATATTCTTGTCTGTTACCTGTCTTGGATGTATACCTGTTTTAATAGCATAGTTTTCGGTCGGAAGTCCGTATGCGTCAAATCCGATTGGGAAAAGCACGTTATAGCCTTCCATTCTGCGCTTTCTTGAAATTACTTCAAGTCCCGAATATGCTTTAATATGTCCAACGTGCATACCTGCACCGCTTGGGTAAGGGAATTCTACAAGCGCATAGAATTTAGGCTTTGTGTAATCCTCTTTTGCATTGAAAACGCCTTCGGCTTCCCATTTTTCCTGCCATTTTTTCTCAACGGCTACAAAATCGTACTTCATTTTATATGTCCTTTTCTTTAAAAAATTTGTTTATTTTATGCAAACCTCTTAGAAACAAGCTGCGGATTTGCGTTTTTGAGTTTTAATTATATCACAAGCGAGAGCTTTTGTCAATATAACAGCTTTTGAATTGGGGTTTTATAAAAGAATATCGCTTATATCAATATTCTCTCCCTCAGCCCAAAGCTTTTCAAGCTTGTAAAACTCACGGTTATCCCTGTTCATAACGTGAACGATAACCGAACCGAAATCAAGGACTATCCAATCGCCCTCGGAGTAGCCGTCAATGTGACGTACAGGCACTCCGCAAAGAGTAAGCTTATATTCAAGCTCACCTGCAAGTGCTTTGATGTTAGTGTTTGACGTACCGCCGCAGATTACAAAATAGTCTGCGATTATAGTATGGTCGGCAATTCCGATAAGCTTTATATCTCTGCCTTTTTTCATATCAAGAATACGAACAGCAGTCTTTGCAATCAAAAGAGGTTCAGCATCTTTTAAATCAGGGTGGTTTTCGGGGGTAATAAGTTCAAGTTCTTTATCCATTATCTTTCTATCCTTTCAAAACAACGGTTATGTTCTGGGAATATTATCAAGAGAACCGCTTGAAATATCGTTTCCTTTATCAACTGTTATTCCCTCGGGCTCTTTATAATAAATATTGTTAAAATGTTCCAAATCCTCAGCCGTAAAAGCACAGTTCATATCAAATGCTTCATCGGGAATGTCTTTGTTATAAACATTAAAATATTCGTTAATCAGATTATATGAATCCTTTCTGTTAATTACATAGTACCAAGCACCGTGAGTTTTTCCTGTCTGTACAGCCTCACCGGGCATTGTCATCATTGAAATGCCGGACAAATCAACTCCTAAAAGCTCCTTGGCATAAAAAACCAAGTCGGGTATGGAAATATCTGTAGAAACGTACTTTACAAGCTGATTTACAATTTCGGTAACCGTGGAGATGTTTATATTATTCTTTAACTGATTAAATAACGCAGTCAGGAAGATTTTTTGAGCATCTATACGTCCGATATCCGCTTCAAGATAACCGCTGCGGAAACGGACAAACATCTCTGCTTTTTCGCCGTCAAGAAGCTGAGGGCCTTTTTTTAAATGTATATATAAATCCTGATCGGGATCTTCATAATGCATATCCGCCGGAACGTTCATATAAACGCCGCCAATTGCATTAACAACATTTCTGAAGCCCTCAAGATTTACAATTGCATATCCGTCAATCTTAATACACAGACTTTCTTCAAGAAGCGTCGCAGCTCCCTTCATTCCCTTGTCAAGAAGTTCCGCCTGAGAAAGAGATGGATCTTCACGGTAAGCCGCCGTTCTCATAGTTTTCATTGCGGTATTGATTCTGCCACGAACTCCGTTTAAGTCAATATACGTATCTCTGGGAATTTGAAGTATGTTAAGAGAGCCGTTACGCATATTAAAGTTCACAAGCATTATTACGTCTGTATTCCAGGCTTTTTTATCTCTGCCCATCACGAGAAAATTAACAATCTTGGTATCCCGAACATATTCCGGATTATCTGAAGCCTCAGTGTCGTCAGATCCGGGATCAACAGTCCCGGGATCAACAGTATCAACTATAAAAGACGGGCCGTCAGTATCAAGAGATGGAGTATAATACTTTGCAAAAGCCGCTACCGCACCAATGACAGCTATCAAGAATACTAATATGGAAACAAAGACAATTAACACCTTGTGTCCGGTTTTCTTTTTTGGTGTTCTTTTTTTCATCTTGGAACCCATTTTATATATACCATCAATTTCGCCAAACGAAATTCCTTTCCATTCTTTATATTTGCCAATTGAAGCTTCCCAAAAAGTAATTTCTTGCTTCAACCGTGTTATAATCTATCACTGCTCTGTTTTCCAGCAATTCCACAATAGTTGTATCAAAGGCACATATCAGCACAGAGGTCAGTACGTCAAAAAGCTCTTTTTTCGTGTTTGCCGCCTCTGCCTTTTGCCAAAACATATTTCTGAGTCTTACACAAGAATCATAAGTCCGTGTATCCTCAATATAATCTGACAGAAATATAATAGCCTCGCAAAGCGACATTCCACGCCGTCCCGTAGTATGATAGCGGACAGCGTCAAGAATTTCCTCATCTGCAAACTCCGGAAACTCCGACTTGATTATTTCCGGAGCAGTAAAAGAATGAAGCACCTTTTTTGAAGGTATTATCAAATCCGAATCGGCAGGTGATGACATTAAAAATATTTTAACTTGCTTTTCACCGGGATATTCTTTTGTTATGTCGTGAAGCAGGGCCGCTGCACGAAGTTTAAATTCCTTTTCAGGACAAAAAAGCTCTCCAAGACGTGCAGCCTCACGCTCAACTCCAAGAGTATGATCAAAACGCCGGGCGCTTAGTCGCTCCGATACTTTTTGACGAAGGCTGTAAAGCGCATCTGACTGTGACTTGCTTTGCATTTCGTATTTCACCTGTATATTTAACGTAGTTGTTTATATCCTTTTTATATTTATATCCTTTTTATATAAGAGATAAATCTATTTTCTTTTTATCCTCGGATTCACGGTAAAGCACAAATTTTGTGCCGATTACCTGAACTACCTCTGCACCTACAGCTTCGGCAATTATAGTAGAAGCCTCACGGGCAGAATATTCCGAATTGTCAAGTACCCGAAGCTTTATAAGCTCCCTTGCTTCAAGGGCGTTTGAAATCTGCTCACACATATTGTCAGAAATACCGCCCTTTCCGATTTGAAATATTGTATCGTATGTTTGAGCAATGCCTCTGAGATATGCTCTTTCTTTACTTGTCAGCATCTGTTTTCTCCGTATCTTTTGTAAACTCTGCAAATTTTTCAGCAAACAACGCCATGGCTCTACCTCTGTGACTAACAGTATTTTTTTCTTCGGGAGTCAGTTCGGCAAAGCTTTTTTTCAACGGCTCATAGTAGAAAAGAGGATCATAGCCAAATCCGCCGTCGCCGCTGGGCGCATTAAGTATCCGTCCTTCGCATATTCCTGTAACATTAAACTCTGTGCCGTTTGGAAAACAGCAGGTAACAACCGTACAGAAACGTGCAGTTCGCTTTTCTTCGGGAACACCTCTAAGGGCAGAAAGCAGCTTTTGATTATTTGCCGTATCTGTAGCATTCTCCCCCGAATAACGTGCGGAATAAACGCCCGGCGCTCCCCCAAGAGCGTCAACGCAAAGCCCCGAATCGTCTGCAACTCCGATATAACCGAGTGAAGCGGGAACCATCGCTTTTATTCTTGAATTTTCCGCAAATGTGCTGCCGTTTTCAATTATTTCATCGTGATAACCTATATCATCAAGGGACAGCACCTGTACACTAAGGTTAAGGCCTGCAAGCAAAGCTTCAAGCTCTTTAATCTTTTTGCGGTTTCTTGAGGCAAGAACAATTTTCGTCATTTGGCATTTACTCCTAAACTAATCTTCAAAGAGCGCATCTACAAACTCTCTTGCAGAAAACTCCTGCATATCATCTGTTTTTTCACCGACGCCGATAAACTTAACGGGAATGTCAAGCTCCTCTTTTATCGAGAATACGATTCCGCCCTTAGCCGTACCGTCAAGCTTTGTCAATACAAGACCTGTTATATCAGCGGCGTTTTTAAATTCTTTAGCCTGAATAACGGCATTCTGACCGGTAGTTGCATCAAGTACAAGTAAAGTTTCTCTAGCTGCCCCGCAAAGCTCACGGTCAATAACACGGTTGATTTTTGCAAGTTCGTCCATCAGGTTCTTTTTGTTGTGAAGTCTGCCTGCCGTATCTACAATCAAAACGTCAGCCCCACGTTTTTTGGCAGCATTGACCGCATCAAATACAACAGCGGCGGGATCAGAGCCTTCCGTATGCTTTATAAGCTCAACCGAAACTCTGTCAGCCCAGATCTGAAGCTGATCAATTGCTGCGGCACGAAAGGTATCGGCAGCGGCAAGTATAACATTTTTACCCTCAAGCTTAAGCCTGTTTGCTATTTTTGCAATAGAAGTGGTTTTTCCAACGCCGTTAACACCTATAACAAGAATTACCGAGGGGGCTGTATCAAGCTTTAGAGGGCTGCCCTCTCCAATCATTGAAACAAGTATTTCACAAAGAGCCTCGCGGCATTTTTCCGGTTCGCTTATTCGCTCGTCACGGATACGATCTCTTAAGCTTTCTATAATCTTTTCAGTAGAGTTAACGCCTACGTCAGCCATTATAAGAAGCTCTTCGAGTTCTTCAAGCATATCCTCGTCAACCTTTACAAAGCTTTTGAAAAGGTTGTCTACCTGACTGAAAATTGCATTTTTAGTTTTGGATAAGCCTTCTTTTAATCGGTCAAAAAATCCCACTTGAATTAAGTCCTTTCTGTTGTTTCAAGAATCTTTTCCTCCGCTTCGTGTATATCTAGCGGAAGTATTTTTGATATGCCTCTTTCTTGCATAGTAACGCCGTAAATTCTGTCTGCCATTTCCATTGTGCCACGGCGGTGTGTAATAACAATAAACTGTGTTTTGTCCGAATATCTGCCAAGATAATCAGCAAAACGGAATACGTTGGCGTCGTCAAGTGCCGCTTCAATCTCATCAAATATACAGAATGGCGTAGGATTTACTCTGAGTATTGCAAAAATAAGTGCAATAGCAACAAATGACTGCTCTCCGCCTGAAAGAAGCGTCAGACTCTTTATAATTTTTCCGGGGGGCGCAACTCTGATTTCTATACCAGAAGTCAGTACGTTTTCGGGATCGGTCAGGGAAAGCTCCGCCGTTCCGCCGCCAAAAAGCTCGGAGAATACCGTCTTAAAGGCATTGTCAATTTCATTAAACGAGCTGAGAAAAGCCTCTCTCATCTCAACTTCAAGCTTTATGATAATTTCAAGAAGATTATCCTTGGACTTTTCGAGGTCGCCGATTTGCTCACTCATAAAGTCATAACGGGCTTTAACCTCTTTATACTCATCAATAGCAGAAAGATTTACACCACCAAGTGCTTTGATTTTAGAACGGTATTCATTAAGCTCCGCAAGAACAGCACTTCTGTTTTGGCTGTCAACTGCAGGATATCCGCACTCACGAGCGCCCGAATATGTAAGCTCATATTCGTCCCAAAGACGTGAGGTGAATTTGTCCTTTTCATCGGTCAAATTCTTTTGCTTATTCTCTGCAAGAGTAAAGCTTCTGAAGCAAAGCTCCTTCTTGTTTGACCGTTCTTTTATCTGAACTCTCAGTTCATTCAGCCTTTGCTCATATTCAATATTCTTGGCTGACGTACTTTCTCTGTCGGCTTCAAGCGATAGCACTTCGCCTTCAATCTTGGCAATCTGATCTGCCATTTCAAGAAGCGCCTTGTCTGCCTCATAATTATTAAGCTCAAGAGCTTTTATGGATTCGTCAGCTTCAAGGGACTCTCTGATGTTCTCGTTCAGCGTATCGGTTGCACCGTCAAGCTCACGGCGGCAAATTTCCGCATCTTTAACTGCTTCGGCACGTTTAACAAGAAGCTCACCACGCTCCCGTTCACAGTCCTCAATAAACTCTTCAAGAGCTCCGAGAGTGTCAACCCCCTTTTCTCTTTCGACAGCAAGAAGCTCCGCTTCTGTTTCTATTCCGCAAACCTCAGCCTTAAGCTCATTTATGCCTTCAGAACGTCCCTTTGCGTTTTCTGTAAGCTCTTCAAGATCTGTCCTGAAGGAAGCGCACAATTCCTCATCACTTGCAAGACGGCTCTTTAAAACCTCAAGCTGAGTTTTTTCCGCACCGATAAGCGAAGTAAGCATTGCCCCCTGTGCATTAACGTTTGAATACTCAGAATTCTTTGCCTCAATATCCTTATCGCATCCTGCTTGTTCAGACTTAATATCATTAAGCTTTTTAGATAAGCTTTCAACATCGTTTTTAAGCTTTTCTGTTTCGGTGCGGCGTGTCAGCATACCCGAATCACGTTTTGCAGAGCCGCCCGTAAATGAACCGCCCGCATTAATAACCTGACCGTCAAGAGTTACAACTCTAACCTTGTAGCCCGTTTGCTTTGCCATTATAGCACCGTTATCAATATTGTCAAAAATCAAGGTTGCTCCCAGAATATTTCTGACAACTCCCGAGAATTTGCTGTCAAATTCAATTACGCT
>JAZNAB010000030.1:0-10155 GCA_045586285.1 Candidatus Flemingiibacterium sp.
ACACTTGTACTCTGCTCTGTTGAGGATTATCGGCTACTTAACGGTTGGAGCTTTGACAAAAAGAAAGGCTCATCTAGATATGAGAGAATACCTACCGAGCTTATTGATATAATAACGCTTGAAAAAGCCGAGGACTTTGAAAAAATCTTTCCATCATCACTCGGAGAATGTTTTACTGTAAATGAATTTGCAAAAGCTGCTAAAATGACGCCACGGCGTGCTGCCGTTTCGGTTCAAACACTATCATCGCTTGGCGTATGTGAACGTATCGGAGTTAATGGCAGGGCCTATATATATAAACGCCGTTACTGCAATATTAAAATCTGACATCAGAGCATTTATTGGTATTCAATATGGAAAATACAACATAAATATTATAAAAACTTTATTTTTTACTCACAAATAAAAATAATTTGCGAAAATTTACTAAAACCTATTGCAATTGGCGACAAATTGTGGTAGAATAATTACATCTGATTTAATAAAAGCAAATTTTTTGGAGGACTTTTAAAAAATGTTAAATTATGTTATCGGCGGAATCCTTTTGGTGTCCGCAATATTTCTTGTAGTATCCATACTTCTTCAAAGTAGTAAATCACATAAGCTTCCGGGTACCATAGCAGGCGGTGCTGAAACTTTCTTCGGCAAGACAAAGGGTGATAAATACAGCCGTATTTTATCTAAGATGACTACTGTAGTTGCTATTGTTTTTTGTGTACTTGTTATTTTTATGTATGTAATTCAGGATCAAACTGTAATTAATTATCCGGATACCGAGCCAACTATACCTGATACATCTAATGTGGTTGTAAAAGATACTGACGAAGCTACTGATACTGATACAACTGCTGATACTGATGCAAATCCGGTTGATTCCGATTCTGATACATCTGCAGAATAATTTGTTATTCTATAAGCCGTCCGTAGCTTTAGATAGCTTTTTGAATGGTTTTCGCCACTTAGGAAAAGCTATTTTTGAAGCTGTGGACGGCTTTATCTATTTTTGTGGAGGTCATTATGGATAATTTAAGCTCTATGTGTGATTTAATATTAGAAAACATAAAAAGTGATATATATGTTCCTATGGATATGAGAGAACTTACTGATTTCTTACAAATTGAACAAGGACAATACGACCTTTTTTCAGAAGCAATTGATACCCTTATGTCATCAGGTGAAATATGCTTTACTAAAAAAGGCAAAATTATTTCCAGTGTTGCATCAGGGTATATAATCGGTACATTCCGTCAAAGCTCAAAAAGCTTTGGATTTGTGCTAAATGAAAAAGGTGATATATATATTAAAAAAGAAAACACCATTGGCGCAATAAATGGGGACAAGGTTATGGTTTCCCTTCTTTCAAAATCTAACAATGGCAGCTCAAGAGAAGGTCAGATTATCAAAATTCTCGAACACACAGTCACGGAAATTGTGGGCACATTTAAAGTCATAAATGTTTCTTCGCCTAAATTTAAAGTTGGAAATAAAAAGCAAAAAAAGTTTCCTTCAAGACACCTTGGAGTGAAATATATTGTACAGCCTGACGATCCGAAGCTCAGGTTTAACGTTGAAATCCCTCATTCCAGGTCAAACGGAGCTAAAAACGGCCAAAAGGTTGCAGTGTTTTTAACAGAATATCCTAAAAAAAGTTCCGACAATCCAGTTGGTAAGGTCATAAAAATCTTCGGAGAAACAGAATCAAAAGATGCAAATTACAAATCAATTCTTTTTGAAAACGGAATAAAGCAAAGATTCAATGAAGAAACCCTTTTAGAAGCAAAAGCTATAAAAACGCACTGTGATGTAGGAAACCGTCTTGATCTTCGTAATAAAATTATTTTCACAATAGACGGAGAGGGCGCTAAGGACTTTGATGATGCTATTTCTATTGAACGTGACGGCAACGGATATATTCTTGGCGTTCATATTGCAGACGTTTCACACTATGTTAAAGAAAAAAGCGCTTTAGATAAAGAAGCTATGCAAAGGGGTAATTCTGTTTATTTTACAGATAAGGTTATACCTATGCTTCCCGAAGAATTGTCAAACGGTGTTTGCTCCCTGAACCGTGACAGCGACAAATTTACCCTTTCAGCTTTTATAAATCTTGATTGTGACGGAAATATACGTTCTTATGAATTTAAAGAATCTGTTATTTCTTCTTGTATGAGAGGAGTATACCACGAAATCAATGATGTAATTGATAATGGCAATAAATCTGAATATTACTCAAAATATGATTTTTTGTTTGAGGACACATTCCCTATAATGCTTGAGCTTTACGAAAAGCTTTACAAGAAAACAAAAGAACGTGGCTCACCTGAGCTGGAAACTGCAGAGTCAGAAATAATTCTTGACGATGACGGGTATCCCGTTGACATAGTTTGCAGGATTAGAGGGACAAGTGAGCGAATGATTGAGCAGTTTATGTTAGCGGCTAATCAAGCGGCAGCAATGTTTCTTAATTCAATGTCACTTCCCTGTGTTTTTCGTATTCACGAAGAGCCAACAGCAGAAAAGGTACAAGCTTTTGCGGAATTTATCTATAACCTTGGACTAAATGTGCTTCCTCTTAGAAGAAAGAAATTACTGCCGTCAAACTACCGAGATGTAGCAATCGAAGCCTCAGAAAAAGGACTTAGTCAAGTTGTAACCCCGATTATGCTCCGTTCAATGATGAAAGCTAAGTATTCTACTGCAGCAGAAGGACACTTTGGACTTGCTTGTGAGCTTTACTGTCATTTTACCTCACCTATCAGAAGATACGCTGATCTTGCCGTTCACAGAATAATAAAAGCGGCGCTTAATGGTGAGCTTACAAGTAACAGAATAAGCAGATTTGAAGCCTATGCTAAAAAAGCCGCCGATGCAGCAAACGAGGCTGAACTTAGAACCCTAAATGCAGAAAGAGATATTGAAGATTTATATAAGGCAATATTTATGTCCGACAAAATCGGTATGATTTTTGACGGAATTATCAGCTCAATTCAAAGTTTCGGAATGTTTGCTGAGCTTGAAAACACCTGCGAAGGACTTATTCCAATTTCAACCTTACCCGGTTGGTATGAATACGATGAGGCTTCAAGATGCCTATATTCTGAAAACGGAAAAAGATTTTCACTGGGGCAAAGAATAAAAATTAAAGTTGAAAAAAGTGATGTTATTTCTAAAAAAATTGAATTTTCACTTGTGGATAAAGGCTAATATTGCCGCACTAACCGCTTCTTTCGATACTTTTGGCGTACTTTTACCAAGTACGCCTCTTCTGTTTATTGCCTCTGTAACTGAGATAGAATATTCTTTACTTTCCTTGATTATTTCAAGACATATATTATAGATTTCAAGTTCACTTTCAGCAAGTTTTTCTGCACAAGATGCAAGTAAAATTATATCATCGCCGTCACAGTCAATCCCAAGAGTCCTTAAGGTTTCCGGATCGCAAAAATCAAGCTCAACAAGCTTATTTGAAATTCTGTATTCATTTAACGCTTTTAATGCTTTTTCATCAAATACATTTTGTTTTTCGTATAAAAGACCAAGCTCACTTAATTTTTCTGACAGTTTAATCGTCATTTCGGAGCTATCATTCAAAAAAATTATTCCATAATTTATATCAAACATTTTGTCCTCAAAGAAACATATTTATAAATATATTTTGTCAAGTATCTTTGGGATTATTGAATGTAATATATTCAATAGCTGTTGATTACTGCAAAAAAGCATTTTTATTTACAAATAATTGTTGCCAAAAAGGCAAATAAGTGTTATAATAATTGTGTATATATTCTTTTGACCAATAGGAGTTTTCCAAATGAGTATAACTAAAAAAAAGATAATGATTAATATAAAATCCGCGCACTATACACCAAGCAATAATGATCGAGATCCTGCAGTTATCGATGTTTTTGCTCCTGAAAATCTTGATTCTGTTGATGCCACAAGAATTGATATAGATTACGAAGGAGTAATGTATTTGAAAGACGGCAGACTTTTTATTGAATATGATGAGTCTGAGCTTACCGGTATGGAAGGAGCTAAAACACAGATATCCTTTGATACCAAAGCCACCGACTTTGTTGTTATGAACAGAACCGGTGCTGTAAAAGGATCACTTTGCTTTGAAGCAGGTTCAAGAATAGAGTGTGTTCAGGACAGCGGAGAGATGATGTTATCCTTTGTTATTGATACGGAATCATTAACCAATAATATAAATATTGACGGCGGCGACCTCAAAATCTTATACGGTATGGAATTCAGAGGAAGCCTCGTACAACGCTCAATAATGCACTTCTCAGTACATAAAGCATAAATAGTATTTTATTAGATTATAAATTTGTAAAGGAGGAAGCTTTCCACAGACGAAAGACTTGACGGACTATGGCTAACAATAAAATTAGTTATTCAAACTTCAAAGTTGAATATAAAAAAATAAAGCCCGGAGCTTACCTTTTTTACGGAGAAGAAAATCTTCTTAAGCAGCGTGAGCTTCTGTCAATACGGAATAAATTCTGCGAAGATAAAGACCTCTCGCAGTTAAATCACTATATATTCACGCGGGATAACTACTCCGCCGAAGCCTTTTATTTTGCCGTACAGGCAATGCCAATGATGAACGATTACAAGCTTATTGAACTATATGAGCTTCCTTTTTCCGATTTCAGAAAAAAAGATGATTTCGACGGAATTGAAAGAGCCCTGAAATCAGCAAGTCAAAGCGATGATACTATTTTGATAATATACACCACACCGGAAACCTTTGATTGTGATGACACTCGCTCCCCGCTATCATATATGAAAATGTTTTTGGAATATGCAGTACCGGTTGAATTTGCACACGAAAGTACACAAAGGATTGTAACGTGGGTTCAAAAACATTTTTCATCAGAAAAAATTATCGCCGAGCCGATGGAATGTAATTGGCTGATTGAAGTTGTCGGGCATGATATGGCTACACTTGAAAATGAAATTTCAAAGCTATGTGCGTTTCTTCACTTTAAAGAAAGGGACAAGCTAAATAAAGTTGATATTGATTTGATTTGTCCTCATAACCAGGAAATAGGAGCATTTGAATTTGCAGATGCGATACTTGATGCTAATAATCAAAAAGCATTTTATATTCTTAACGATATGAGAAGCAAAAACGAGCCTGTTCCTGTTATTCTTGGTTCTATCATCAAAATATATACCAATATGTATTCCCTCAAATTATACTCTGCTGCCGGGATTTCTCACGAAGAAGCCGCAAAGCGCCTGGTTATGCATCCTTATGCCGCTAAATTAAGACTTGCTAAATTAAAAAACATAGATAAACGGGCTTTATATGAAATAATAAAGCTTTGTTCCGAAACAGACGATGCTCTTAAAAAAAGCGCAGTTAATGACTATGTTCTTCTTGAAAGGCTTATAGTTAAAGCATCACTAATAAGACAAAGGAAAGTATTTTAATTGATTAATAAACTAAAAATTGACATACCGATTATAGTTGAAGGCAAATATGACAAAATAAAGCTCTCCTCAATTGTAGATGGACAGATTATTGTAACGGACGGTTTTGGAGTTTTTGCGTCTGAACAAAAGAAAATGTTAATACGCCGTATTGCCGAGCCCAAAGGTATTATAGTTCTTACCGACTCTGATGGAGCAGGACTTGTTATTAGAAATTATTTTAATAAAATACTCCCTAAAGAAAAGCTTTTTCATATATACATTCCTAAAATTGAGGGAAAGGAAAGACGCAAAAATACACCTTCTAAAGAGGGAACTCTTGGCGTAGAAGGAATAGATGCCGATTACCTTCGTGAGCTTCTGGCCCCATTTGAAAGTGATAACTGTATTGAGAGTAAATCAGAGCTTACAAAATCAGATTTTTATGCCGACGGACTTCTTGGAGCTTCGGGAGCCAAGGAAAAAAGAATAAGACTTGCAAAAGCTCTTTTGCTTCCCGAAAATCTTTCATCTAACGCCTTACTTGAGGCAATAAACTTGCTTGGAGAAACGATAAAATATAAGGAATTTATTAAAAATGACAAATAAATTAAAAGAGTTAATTTATAAATATAAAGAACTTATTGTGTATATAATTTTCGGTGGGCTGACAACCGTTGTAAGCTTTGCCAGTTATTTTATCTTATCAGACTTACTTCATCTTCATTATCAGATAGCACAGTGGGGTTCTTGGATACTTGCTGTTGCATTTGCTTTTATTGTAAATAAAATATTTGTATTCGGTGACAAGGATATGAGCGTCAACGAACTTTTCAGGCAGATATGGCAATTTGTCAGTGTGAGAATAGTGTCCGGAATTCTTGAATGGTTGCTTCTTATCATTATGGTTGAAATTATTTTAATTTCTGACGGAATTTCTAAAATTATAGTATCAGTAATAACTGTAATCGTAAATTATATAGCATCAAAATTTATTATTTTTAAGAAAAAGGGATAATATATGAAACTCAAATTTTCCGTTGAAGGAATGAGCTGTGCCGCCTGTTCCGCTTCTGTTGAAAGAGTTACGGGACGTATAGACGGTGTTAAATTTGCAAGTGTAAACCTTATTGCAAAAACACTGATAGTTGAAGCTGAGGATTCTGAAGAGCTTAGAGAAAAGATTATTTCAGCAATAAAAAAAGCCGGATTCAGTGCTGAATATATTGGAAATGATATAAAAAAAGCATCTAAAAATAAGGACAGCACCGTCAAAGATGACGATACAAAAAATCAAAAAATAAGACTAATACTGTCAATCATTTTTTTGCTTGCACTTATGTATGTTTCAATGGGACATATGATAGGCTTACCTTTGCCAACCTTTTTACACGCAGAAAAAAATCTTATTGCTTTTGCTTTTACACAATTTTTGTTAACCTTACCTGTTATATATCTTAACCGGAAGTTTTTTAAAGTTGGTTTTAAAGCTCTCATAAATCGTTCTCCAAATATGGACACACTTGTCGCTGTTGGTTCATCAGCATCATTAATTTACGGTATTTTTGCTATTTATATGGTTAGCTATGGAATATCTACCGGAAACAGCGACTTGTTTTTACAATACGGCAAGAATCTTTATTTTGAATCTTCGGCTATGATTTTAACACTTGTAAGTGTTGGTAAATACCTTGAAGAAAAATCTAAAAATAAGACAGGTGCAGCAATTGAACGTCTTGTAAAACTTGCTCCTCAAACAGCTCTTGTATTACGAGATGGCAAAACTGCAGAGGTTGAAATTTCTGATCTGAATATCGGCGAAATTATAATTGTACGCCCCGGCGCCGCTATCGCTGCTGACGGAGTAATTATTGAAGGGGATTCATCAATTGATGAATCAGCATTAACAGGAGAATCTATGCCTGTATATAAGCAGGTAGGTGACAGAGTTATGAGTGCAACCACAAACCTAAACGGAAGCTTCAAATTCAGAGCAGAAAAAGTAGGCGCTGACACAACTCTTTCAAAGATAATTGAACTTGTTCGTGATGCCGGAGCTACAAAAGTGCCAATTGCTCGACTGGCTGACAAGGTAAGCGGTATTTTCGTACCAATTGTAATCTTAATTTCTGTCATAACCTTTACTTTGTGGCTGATTTTTGGTAGAAATTTTGACTTTGCTCTTAATGCGGGGATATCTGTACTTGTAATCTCCTGCCCTTGTGCTCTTGGACTTGCTACACCTGTTGCAGTTACTGTTGCAATTGGCAGAATGGCAGAAAAAGGCATACTTGTAAAAAATGCAGAAGCTCTTGAAATCCTGCACGAAGTTAAATGTGTTGCTCTTGACAAAACCGGAACTGTCACAAATGCAAAACCTACCGTAACAGATATAATCTCAGATAATAAACAAGAACTGATTTTGATAGCCGCTGCACTCGAAGAAAACAGTGAGCACCCCCTTGCAAAAGCTATCAGGGATTACTGTATAGAGAATAAAATATCACCTCTTAAAGCAGAAAAATTTAGTACGGTTTCAGGCCGTGGAATTACTGCTATAATCAATGGTGAGCAATGCTTTGGCGGCAATGAAAAGTTTTTAAACGAAAACAATATCGACACAAGCAACATCAAAGAAACACTAAGCAAACTTGCAAGTGAAGGCAAAACGCCAATGCTTTTTTCTAAAGGGAATTGTCTAATTGGAATTATAGCCGTCAGCGATACAATCCGTGACGGTGCAATCGAAGCAATTTCAAAAATTAAAGATATGAGTATAGATGTTGTAATGTTAACGGGTGATAATAAACTTACAGCCGAAGCTATATCTAAGAGAGCACACATTTCAACTGTTTATTCAGAAGTGATGCCAGAAGACAAACAAAAAATTATTACACAAATTATGTCTTCGGGTAAAAAAGTTGCCTTTATCGGTGACGGAATTAACGACTCCCCTGCCCTTACAAAAGCCGATGTTGGCATTGCTATCGGTTCAGGAACAGATATTGCTATTGACTCTGCTGATATTGTTTTAATTAAAAACAGTCTTGAAGATGCAAAAGATGCTATTTGTTTTTCAAAGCAAACTATAAAAAATATAAAGCAAAATCTTTTCTGGGCGTTTTTCTATAACACACTTTGTATACCAATTGCGGCAGGAATACTAGCTCCACTCGGAATAACTTTAACCCCGATGTTTGCTGCTGCTGCAATGAGTTTATCATCGCTTTTTGTTGTTACAAATGCTCTCAGGCTTTATAAAATAAAAATAAAATAGGAGTTAATTATGAAGAAAACAATTACTATTAAAGGTATGCACTGCCCTAATTGCACTAAAAGAGTTGAAAACGCAATTATTGCCCTTGGCGCTGATGTAAGCATTGATCTTAATCTTGGTATTGCTACTGTTAGTGTCGATAATATTTCTGAAGATATTCTGAAGGAAACAATTGAAGATCTTGGCTTTGAAGTTGTTGAAATAAAGTAATGCGCTCTGAAAATTCAATAAAAAACAGTCTATATGCAATTATTGGTCAAGTTGTAAGCCTTTTGTTTGGCTTTATAACAAGAATTGCCTTTATAAGACTTCTTGGTGAAGAATATCTTGGCGTTAACGGTGTTTTATATTCTATACTATCACTTTTGTCACTGGCAGAGCTTGGTATGGGCACAGCATTTACTTTCTCGCTTTATAAGCCGATAGAGGAGCAAAACGAAGAAAAGATTTCAAAAATTATGAATCTCTATGCGGTTTCATATAGATTTGTTGCTCTTGCTGTTGCAATTATAGGTTTATGTCTGCTGCCATTTACGCCATATATTGCAAAAGACCTTGAAAATGTTGTAAATATTGATTTTGCATTGATTCTTTTTGTGGCTAATTCTGCAGCAAGCTATCTTTTTTCATATAAACGTGCGCTTCTGACAGCATCTCAAAACGACTATAAAAACTCAATGAATCTGAATGTTTTTGCAACAATTCAGAATATTCTTCAGTTTGCCGTTCTTTTACTTACAAAAAGCTATATTTTTTATTTGACTGTACAGTTAGCCGTAACATTATTGTCAAATGTTTTTATATCAAAAAGTGCTGACAAACTGTTTCCATATCTTAAAAAGTACAAAGGATTTCCCGAAAAAGATGAGCTTATAACAATAAAAAGTAATGTTGGTTCAATGTTTATAAGCCGTTTTGGCTCTGTTGCAGTTACGGGTACAGACAACCTTTTAATTGCATCAATAGACGTAGTATTAGTCGGTCTGTATTCTAACTACCTGCTTATACTTCAAACAATTCAAACAGTTCTTACACAGGTTATAAACGCTGTTACCGCCAGTGTCGGCAACCTAATTGCCGAAAAAGGTGACAAAGATGGCACAACTTATAGAAATATTGTTTTTGCTGTAGCGTGGCTTTACGGTTTTTGTGCTATTGCCCTTGACGTACTGACAGGAAGATTTATTACCTTAGCTTTTGGCGAAGGTCTTGAAATCAGTATATATGCCGTACATTTAATGGCTATTAACTTTCTTATTGCAGGTCTTCGTCAGCCTAACGCTATGTATATCAATGCATCAGGGCTTTTTAAGTATATAAAATGGAGAGGTTTTGCAGAAGCTGCAATAAATCTTATTGTATCCTGTCTTTTTCTTTACTTTGGTATGGGACTTATCGGAATTCTTCTCGGAACTACCGTATCACACCTTTTTGTCGGTATAATTTGGGAAATT
>JAZNAB010000031.1:0-9900 GCA_045586285.1 Candidatus Flemingiibacterium sp.
ATAAGACCGGTAGCAACAAGTGTCACATCATTGCCGTCTGCCATTACAACTCCCTTGCCGATTTCAAACTTATAGTCATCACCGAAAATGGTTGGAACAGCATAACGACCGAATCGCATATAGCAAGGGCCTTCGTATTTAATAGCAGCCTCAACCATAAGTCTTGCTTCTACTGCATCGGCAGGCTGCATAACAACCATACCGGGAATTGTACGCATTGTGCCAAAGTCTTCAAGGCATTGATGCGTAGCGCCGTCTTCACCAACAGAAATACCTGCGTGAGTTGCACCGATTTTTACATTAAGATGAGGATATCCGATAGCGTTTCTTACTTGTTCAAAGGCTCTGCCTGCAGCAAACATTGCAAAAGTACTTGCAAATGGAATAAAGCCTGTGGTTGAAAGACCTGCAGCAACAACCATCATATTTCCTTCAGCAATTCCACAGTCAAAAAATCTATCCGGGAACTGCTTTTTAAACATACCTGTCTTTGTTGCAGCAGCAAGGTCTGCATCAAGGACCACAAGGTTTTCATATTTTGCTCCGAATTCAGCAAGAGCTGCACCGTAAGCTTCTCTGGTAGCTATTTTATCTGCCATTTTCTATGTACCTCCAATTATCAGTTAAGTCCGGCGATAACAGCTTCAAGCTCATTCATACCAAGCTCATACTGTTCAGCCTTAGGAGCTGCGCCATGCCACGATACATTGTTTTCCATATATGAAACACCCTTACCCTTAACCGATTTTGCGATAATAGCGGTGGGTTTGCCGGAAGTAGCCTTTGCATTAGCCACAGCAGCCTCGATTTCATCAAAGTTGTGTGCATCTATGGTAATAACGTTCCAACCGAAAGCCTTAAATTTTTCATCAAGAGGAGCGGGATTCATTACCTCGCTTACAGGACCGTCAATCTGAAGTCCATTGTAATCAAGGAAAATAGCAAGATTGTCAAGCTTATAGTGTGCCGCAAACATTGCAGCCTCCCAAACCTGACCTTCTTCACTTTCACCGTCACCGAGAATTGCCCAAACTCTGTTGTTCATTCCCTTCTTTTTAGCTCCGAGAGCCATTCCGCAAGCAGCGGAAATACCAAGTCCGAGAGAACCTGTTGTCATATCAATTCCGGGAACACCTTTCATATCCGGGTGGCCCTGAAGTATACTGTCGTGCTGACGGAAAGTCTTTAAAAGTTCCTTATCAAAAAATCCTCTTTCTGCAAGAGCAGCATAAATGCCAGGTGAAGCGTGTCCTTTAGAAAGAACAAAGCGGTCACGATTTTCCATCTTAGGATTCTTAGGGTCAATATTCATTTCCACAAAATAAAGGTAAGCCAAAATATCTGCAATAGAAAGTGAACCGCCCGGATGTCCGCTGGCAGCCGAATATACGGCAGTAAGCGCTCCACGGCGAATCTCATAAGCTATGCGAGTAAGCTCTTTTTTACGGGATTCTACCATTTTAATCTCCTCCATTGATTATAAAAAAATATATAGCTTTCCATAGCGGTAAGCTTCAAAATTCTCTTATTTTATTATACAACAACAAACACTTTTTGTCAAGTATAAAATTGCTTAAAAAGACCCTTAAAAAAGGCTTTTACAATCATTTTGTCAACTTGACAACACAGATTTCTGGCGGATTAAAAATTCTCACCATTCTTTTCTTGGAAAGGCCTCTTGAAACAACGTGAAAAAAATCGTTTTTTCTGTAAAGGCCGCCTGCGTGTTTTGGAAAAACACCTTGATGTGGCGCATATACTCCGTTTATAAAAGGCGGTAATCTCCACTGTCCGCCGTGTGCGTGACCGGAAAAAGCTAAGTCATAACCGATTCTTTCATAAAGCTCGTATTCTTCGGGACGATGTGACAAAAGTATAGTTATCCCTTTATTATCTATTGCATTTTTATCACGAGTATATAGAGCTGCTCTCCAGTCAGTTATTATTTTATTGTTTCTGTCTGTATCTTCAAGAAAACGATCTTTAACAGTCTTTTTGCGGCTTATATTTCCCTCTCTGTCAAGATAAGGGTCATCAACTCCTAGAATAAAAAGCTTCTGCCCTTTTATTTTTACAGAATATGATGTGATTTTGTCCTTTTGAATTTTCGACAATATTTTAATTCCCATATCTTCGATTTTTTGGCAAATCTCAGAAATATTTGTAATATTACAGTCGTGATTTCCTAAAACCATATAGGTTGGAGCAATTCCGGACAGCTTTGAAATAAGCTGTATACTCGAATTATCGTCAAAAATGAGCTTTTCTCCGTTTTCGGTAAGTTTTCTGTCCTCAAGCATATCCCCTGTAATAAATATAATATCGGGACAAGCTCTTTTTAACACCGACAATAGCTTTTCCTGCCCATTGCCAAACCTGCTTTCGTGTAAATCACTTATATGGGCAATACTAACTTCCCCATTTATTTCCTCGGAAATATTTTTAGGGCATATTTTATAAGTTCTTACCTTTATAGACATTTTAAAGGCAATTATGACCAAAAAGGCGGCAGCAATAATTGCTCCGCCTATTATATATTTAATCATTTTTCACTCTTCCAGTCATTATCATTTTTTCACACCGCAACTTTTACAAAAGATTATGCTTTAGTGGGATTTTAATTTTTAAGAGTCAGGGATTTATCTGAAAAATGCTATTCAATCATTCAAAATCATAGCCCATATCTCATATTGACTATTTTCTTTGCTTGAAAATTTAACGTCAAATTTACTGATATCTAAAATTGTATTTGAAAACTCATCAAATTCATCTTTATTATCAAAAGTATAAACATAGAACGCCGTTCCACCAAAGTTCTTTTCAGAAACAGAATCACTATACGGCAATGTTACTGTTTTACCGTCAACAAGTACCGCCAAAGTGTTAATATTATTTTGTTTACGATCCTCAATGACTTTATTAAACAAGGATTCTATTTTTTTAATATCGGCATCGCTTGTAGATTTTGTTCCGCCTAATCCCTCAGCGCCAATATCGTTTATAACATCTGTTTCTACTCCATCAGGCATTTTAACATTATCGGGATTATAATAGGAAACGCCATCGGCTTCATCATTAACATAGCGTGAAATCATCAATGGATTTGTTTCATCTTTATCAAGCCGTTGAAGCATACCGGGTATTACATTTCTGCCAGCAACTAAAAGAATAAAAGCAGCACAAGCAGTTGCACCGATGGTAGAAAGAGTTCTTAAATCAAGAATTTTTCCTTTAGGGAAAAGTATTTTTGCTTTTTTAGGCTCTTTATCAATACTTGCCATAACGGCAGTATAAAGCTCCTTCGGCGCATCTTCTCCGGAATCAGCAACCAGATCAATTACCTGTTTTCTGCAGGAAAATTCCTTTTTGCAAGAATCACAGGCCTTTAAGTGACAGTTAAGCTGTTCTTCCTTTTCATTTGATAATAATCCGTCGATATGATCATACATCATATCCATTGCTGTTTGACAGCTGATTTTCTTATTTGGGGTACTCATTTAAACTAACCATGCCTTTCTAATGACACGCATATAATTACATTTCATAATCTTTTGACGTACAATGTCAGCATTTTGTTCCCATATTTTAAGAAAAAACAGAAAGAAATATTTTCTAATATGAAATCATATAAGAAAGCAATTCACGAAGACGAATTCGTGCTCGGTTAAGTCTTGACTTTAGCGTTCCTATTTCAATAGACAGCATTTCTGAGATTCTTTCGTAAGAATACCCCTCAATATCACGTAGAAGAATAACCTCACGTTGATCCGGCGGAAGTTTGTTGATAGCTTCTCTTACAGCTTTTACCGTTTCTTTTTTATCTAAACTTGCCTCAGGAGAAGCATCTGCAGACTCGTCTGCAAATTCAACCAAAACCTCGTCACCATCTTTATCTATCATAGTCGGCATCTGTTCGGTTTTTGTGTTTTTCTCCTGCCTATGTTTATCAAGACAAGCATTGGTGCAGATTTTATATACCCAAGTTGAAAACTTACACTCCCCACGATATTTACCTATATATCTCCAAATTTTGATAAATACTTCTTGTGACACATCAAGGGCGTTATCGTCACCGACCTTTAGTCTGACAAGGTTATATATCAATTTTTCATAAAGCTTTATAATCTCCCCGAAGGCCTCTTTATCTCCCTTTGAAGCAGCCGCTATCAGCGCTTCTTCTTCGTGGCTGTTAAGCTGTGCCGACAAAACGGCTCACCTCCTAATTTAAAACAGACATTAATACAGAAACAACATCTTCCCGTGTACAAGCGTTATTAAGGTTAGCTCTGGCAGTGGCAGAGCCTCTAATCCCCTTAAGGTACCAGGAAAGCTGTCCTCTTGACTGAAGAACAGCTAATTTTTCGCCTTTTTCACAAATTGCATTATCAAGCTGTGAAATGGCTGTCATAATTTTTTCATAATCTGTTGGTAAAGTATATTCTTCGCCATATATTCTGGCCTTTATTTCCGAAAACAGCCAGGGATTGCCCATAACGCCTCTTCCAAGCATAATGGCATCACAACCGGTTTTATCAAACATTCGCGCAGCATCTTCTGCAGTAAAAATTTCACCGTTAGCTACCATTGGAATTGCTAGTGATGTTTTTATTCTTTCAAGCTCTGTAAAATTTATGGGTGCGCTGAAACGTCCTTCTCTTGTTCTTCCATGAACGGTAACAAGGTCGGCTCCTGCCGCTTCCATTCGCTTTGCAAAGTCAACACCGATTATATTAGTGTTGTCCCAACCTATTCGCATCTTAACACTTACAGGAATATTCTTGTCAATAGTATCAACACTGCGCTTTACCTGTCTGACAATTTCCTCTGCAAGAAGTGGGTTCTTCAAAAGCGCAGAGCCTTCGCCGTTATTTGCAACCTTAGGTGCAGGGCACCCCATATTAATATCAATAGCCAATGGCTTTACTTTGCTTTTACAATGAGCATACTCACAAGAAGCCACAAGTCCCGCCGCTTCAGCCATTATATCAGGCTCACTGCCAAATAGCTGTACAGCCGTTGGTTCCCCTTCAAAAAGCTCTCCCAGAGAAGCCGTTTTTTTATCTTTAAAATGAATAGCTTTTGCTGAAAGCATCTCTGTGTAAGTTATTTCAGCTCCACATTTTAAGCAAACCCGTCTGAACGGGTGGTCAGTTACCCCTGCCATAGGTGCAAGAGCAAGCTTATAGTTTAATTTTCTCATACAATAAATAGAACCTCGATTAAGTCTACTTATAATTTTAACTTATTATTGTTAACTTCATATGAACTCAGACATTATTTGTAAAGCCAAAAAACATATTTTTTAGTTTTTGCCCCAGAATTTGCAAAGTTCACTCTTAAGACCATTACAACTATTAATAAGTCTTATATCCCGAAGATGTGATGAAAGCAATTTTGAGTAAGCAGGAGTTGCATATCTGTCATCGACCAAGATGCATATGCCTCTGTCATTTTCACTTCGTATAACCCTGCCCGCCGCCTGCAAAACTTTATTTATTGCAGGATAGAGATAAGCATATTCAAAGCCTGATTCACGAGTATTCATAAAATATTCGGATTTAATATTATCTTCCGTGTTGATTCCGGCAAGTCCTGTTCCCACAATAATAGTACCGATTAGCTTATCACCGGCAAGGTCGACACTTTCCGAAAACATTCCGCCAAGCACAGCAAATCCTAAAAGTGACTTCCCCTCAGTAAAAGCACTTAAAAATTCACTTTTTTCCCTTTCGGACATATTCGGCTTTTGAATAATTAAGCTTTCATACCCGTACAGTTTGGAGTATGCCTGACTGATTCGGCTCAAAAACTCATATGAAGGTAAAAATACAAGGTAATTGCCTCGCTTCGCCGAAGTAACGGTTTTTATAATTTTTATTACCTCATTTAACATATATTCCCGGTCAGCATATCTCATCGAAACCTCAGTCATTATTGCAGGGAACAAACAATCCCTGTCAAACGGTGACGGAAGAACAAGCTTATCTGCGTCCTTTACCCCGAGAATATCGGTAAAATAGTCGATAGGTCTGAGAGTTGCAGAAAATAATATAGTTGCACGGACAGCTCTCATTTTTTCATCAAGAAGCTTTGACGGATCAGGACAAATCACCTTAAGATTAACCGTTTGACCACGCCTCTCAGCAAAGAAAATCTGCTTTGCTCCCTCTCGCTCAGAAGCATCGGCAAATGCTCTCACCTTATAGGAAAGTTCCTTTACCAGCAAATCAAGTCTGCCCCATTTTGTAATAATTTCAGAAGCATTATCACCATTCACTTTAAGCCATTTACGAGCAGCAAGGTAAAACTCTCTTGAGGATTCTATAACATCAAAAGCTTTTGATTGCAGACAAGTTCCGCACTCATTTTCCCCATCATAATAAATATTATCAGTACAGAAATTACGGATTTTAAACATATCGTCAAGTAAATTTTTAAGTGGAAGATATAACAAACTATCATCTTTATTTATAAATTGGGATAGCTTAATAACATCTTTTGAAGACAAATGCTCTGAGTACATTTCACCAGCCCTTGCGACAAGGTCGTGAGCTTCGTCGATAAGAGCAATATACTTTTTACTGTTTGAAGAATTTTTCGTTGAAAAATATCTTCTGAGATAAACCCTGGAATCAAAAAGATAACTGCAATCGCAAATTATAATATTGCAAAACATAGAAGCATCAAGCATAAGCTCATAAGGGCAAACACCATAAAGACGTGCAATTTCCGAAGCCTCTTTTACTGTTATAACATCATACTTAAAAAGCTCCAAAAGAGCTTTGTTAACAAAGTCATAATGAGTTTTTGCAAAAGGACATTTGTCCCCCCTGCAATCCCCTTCAGCAGCTTTGCAAAGACAACATTTTTCCTTTGCTGTAATTATAATTACCCGTGAAGTAAGCCCGTGAGCACGTAAAGTTTCCACAGCGTGCATCGGTGCTTGTCCGACTGTTGATTTTGGTGTAAAATAAAAGATTTTCTCACCATAACCATCTCCCACAGCCTTAACTGCTCCATAACAAACCGAAAGGGTTTTGCCAAGTCCTGTTGGAGCTTCTATTGTCAGGCGATTTGATTTTTTTACCGCACCGTAAGAAGAAAGAATAATCTGCTGTTGGCCAAGACGGTATTCTCTATACGGAAATTTCAAATTATATGCAGAACTTTTGAAATTTTGAGTCGATGCAACATAAGACCTTGCAAACGGCGAAAAGGCTTCAAGTATATTGATAACTCTGCTGTAAAGTTCTGATTTTGTACGGTTTTTTGTAACTCTTTCAACTTCACCGTTTGCTAAATCAACAAAACAAAGACGACAGCTAAGAGAAGAAATCCCCTTTTCCTCAGCATACATATACCCTAAAAAATCAAGATACACGTCATATTCAGGATAGTCGGAAAAACCAAGGGAAGTTATGTCCCGCCGAGTTACATATGATTCTTCAATTATAGCAAAGTCACCGCAATCAATAACGCCATCAATTGCTGCAGTAAGCTCATAATCAACATTTCCATAAGTAATGTTTAGGCAAACCGGGACACAAGAATTATATATAACACCTTTTTCGGCTGAATTTATAAGTGCGTTTATAGCCTTTGGAGAAGTTATATCAGCTTTATTTTTTCTGTCAAGTCCGCCATAGTAACGGTCAAGCATACCTGTACGCATAGTAAAACCGATTATCTCTGAAACATTAATACTAAGCTTCATTTTTCTCCCCTCCAAATTGTTAAAAAACACTATTCTCCAAACCACATAAGCTGTTTAGATGAGGTATATATTCCATAATTGCCAACTCTCTTAATAAAAGTAAGTTTAGCCCCGGAAGCAGCGGCAAGTTCTCTGGCAGTATTAATATCCTCGTATCCTATAACGTAAAGGGCACGGCTATTGTGCTCTTCTGTATAAATATTTATAATATTGATATAAGGTAAAACTCTAAAAACGCCTGCGTGCCAAGCTCCAAGCACCAATTCCCCATCTGTTTTAGCAACAGAAAGTGCAACGGGCGACCAGCTTCCGTAAACAATCTCATAGCCGGATTCTTCGAGTATATCGGCAAGTTCCTCACTTACTGTATAAACTTCTTTAGCCTTAAAAACCTTCTCAATCGGAGGGTAATAGCTGAAATACAAGTTGAGCAAAGCAAGAGCACATAGAAAACTTGCCGCAAAAACCTTGCCATTTCTTTTAAATGAGCGCATAAAATAAACAGCTGATAGGGTTACAAGCACATACCATACAAAAAAGTAAACCGAGCGCACATTAATATTTACAAAAATGCTTCCCACAAACAAAATAACAATACTGAGAGCACTAATTAAAATCGCCGCTTCAAATCCATCTAGTTTTTTGTGAGTAAAAAATGCTATTTTAATTAATGCGTATACAACAAGTAATATAGAGATTAAAGAAAAAAGTATTATAAAAAATTTCGGCTCATATATATCCCCATATCGAAGTCCGGTTACACTTCCTAAGGCACGAATAGCAGTATCAAGATTTATCCCCCATTCTTCAGGCTTTGAAAACTCAAATCCACCGTAAATGGTAACTGCGGGGATATTCAAAATGCGTATAAAAATAACTCCTGCAATATTAGAAACCGAATATAAAATCACTCTTAAGGAAGGTTTGAAATCAATACATTTAGATTTTTTCAATAATCCGACAAGCACTCGCAATCCTTCAAAAGCAAGGAGCGGTAAAATCATAATTATAGTCTGTCTAAGGCTCTGCATACCAAGGCAGAAGCACAAAACAAGACTAAGCATAAAGTTAAGGGATAAATTTTTTTTACAACTGAAAACTCCCCGCAAATAATCACCGAGGACTATAAAATAGCCGATAAGATAACAAGCATAGTAACTAGCCATTACAAAGAAAAGCTGAACCTCAATTTTACTATAAATGTCAATGCCGATTACAACAGCGCACAATCCTGCAAGTGCGGAAAAACATAAGTTTTTATTTAAAAAAGGTGACAGCATATAGTAAAGGCTAACCAAAATAAGAACTGACATTATAGTTGTTGAAATAGCCATTGATAGATTTAAGCTTCCGGTAATTCCATAAATCAGCGCAGCTAAAACAGGAGTAGCAATTACATAATATTGATTTCCAAAAACCCACCCCTCAGGGAAAATAGTCTTCTGCTCCCACATCATTTTTGAAACAAGCGTATCAGAATACATATCGCAAGTCAAAAACTCAAGAAAACCGCCGAAATTAATAATTCCGAAGGCTATTAAATATAATAAAACTATACTTACCGGTATAAGTGATATTGCTGCTTTTTTAGATATAACAGTTTTATTATTCTGGTTTGTTTCAAGATTTTTCATTTAAACTCACTTTACAAAAATAGGGCGTTGATTTCGTACAAAAAGGTTAAATTCTGCACGAAGTACAACGCCCCGTTTAACTTATAAATTATTCAGCGGTTTCAGCTGCTGCGTCGGAAGTTTCGGCAGCTTCAGCGGTTTCGGCTGTTACTTCGCCAGCTTCAGTAGCTTCAACTGTTGCTTTGGCAGCTTCATCGTCTTCAGCAACTTCTGCAGCAGGCTCAAGGAGAGCCTTTATTGAAAGACTGATTTTGTGTGTATCAAGGTCAATCTTAGTAATCTTAGCATCAACCTCATCGCCAACCTTAAGTACGTCGGCAGGCTTAGCAATCTTCTGAAGAGTAATCTGAGAAACGTGAATTAAACCATCAGCGCCAGGAACAACTTCTGCAAATGCGCCAAAGTCCATAAGGGATACAATCTTGACCTTTGCAACGTCGCCTTCAGCATACTTTTCGGTAAAAATCTTCCAAGGATCCTGATCCGGAGTCTTATAGGAAAGAGAAATTCTCTTTGCGTCCTTATCAACGCTCTTTACGGTTACATCAATAA
>JAZNAB010000032.1:0-13294 GCA_045586285.1 Candidatus Flemingiibacterium sp.
AGGTGTATGGGCTGCGGTGAACTTTTACCAAAAAGCAGACAAAATATCGGCATATGCTATGATTGCAGCTCCAAATGGGAATTTGCCAAGATAAACGCTATGAATGAAGAACACGGCTATGGCGTAAAACATTTGCAAAACAATATTGCTGATTTCGAGAAATTCGGAACTGTATTGTATGCGGCAAAATATAACCCCGAACAAAGACAGAATATCGAAAATGTTTTGCTTATAAAACTGAAGAAGCAGGGAGATCGAAGGTGTGTTAATTTTGTAGCCGGGGAAATATCAGAGTTGATTAAAAGCTATATTCCTTTGATTACGGGCGGTGGAGCGCTTCACAAGGATACCATTATCACTTGGATACCGAGAAGTAAGGAAGCTATCGGTAAATATGGTTTTGACCATATGGAGCTTGTTTCCAAAAGAGTGGCGAAGAAGCTATCAATAAGCAGTAAGCAATTAATAAAACGAAAATTTATATCTAAAGAGCAGAAAAAGCTAAGTGCCGATGAGAGAAAAATAAACGCTCAAAATACGATGAAGATACCGGATAGATTGAGTCTTGATGGTAAAACCATACTTTTGCTTGATGATATTGTTACTACGGGGGCTTCTATTGAAGCTGCATCAAAACTTTTGATTTCTCACGGTGCATCACAGGTGATTGCGGTTGCTTTTTGTTCAACCGAAAGAAAAATAGAAATTTAGGTTTTATACGATTCGGCTTTAATAAAATTAAAAAAGATTAAAAACGTCAATAATCATTAAACGAGCTGACAAAATTCGACTATAAACAAAAAAATGGTTATTTTTACCATTGTATCTAACAGTATTTTTATGACAAAATTAAACAAAAAACAACTAAAAAAATCGTCGATATGCGAATTTACAAATTGATTTGCAAAGTGTATAATAGAATACGCCATTAGTTGTGGATTGAATTTTTTTATTGAGGCAATTATGGTAACATTATTTACGAAAAACGGCTATGCGGAATAACAAGCTAATGTTATAAACTCGCAGTACCGTTTTTCTTTTTTTACTCAAATATTAACCATTCGTAAAAATTATACGTTAACTGTAGAAATATAAAAAAAAATGTGATATAATTTAAAGAACGAAAAAATTTAAAAGGATTATTAATAAGGGAAAATATTATAATGGCAAACTACTTTGAAAAAATAGAAAATATGACTGTTCCTGTGCTCAAGCTCAGGGGGCTGATTCTATTCCCAGGAACTTCTGCAAGTATTGAGGTAAAGGATAAAATAACACTTGCCGCTGTTGATGCGGCGGTAAAGTCTGACGGACTTGTTTTCCTTGTTCCTCAGCAAAAGCAAGGAAATGATATGACGCCTAACCAAATAGGCACTCTTGGAAAAATCAAACAAAACTTTAAGACTCCAGGCGGCACACGAAGACTCATTATCGAGGGACTTACAAGAGCTGAAACTCTTGAATATATCGTGATGGGTAAGCACGAGGCTGCACGTATTCTTGTTAAGTGGTGCAAACTTGAAGATAACGGCGGACTTCGTGGAGAAGCTCTTGTAAGAGAGGCTGTTGAGGCATCGAAAAAAGTTACTGAACTTATGCCGAAAATCAGCATTGAACCTAATGCGGCGCTTATTTCAATAACCTCGCCGGATTTATTATCCGATTTCATTGCAGCGCATATTCTTGTAAGATATAAGGACAAGCTGAGTGTGCTGAACATAATCGATCCTATGACAAGAATCGAAGAAGTAATAAAACTTCTTTATGATGAGGAGCAGCTCCTTAAAGTTGAAGCTCAGGTGCAGGAGAAGGTTCATGAGCGTATGAATAAGCGTCAACGTGAAACTATTTTAACAGAACAGCTTCACGCAATACAAGATGAGCTTGGTCTTGGAGATACTCCCGAAATCATAAATTATAAGCAGCGCTTATCAAATCTTACGGCAGACGAAGATGTTATTAATAAGCTATATCAGGAAATTGAACGCTTGGAAAAAACGCCTTTTGGATCTGCTGAGGGGGCTGTAATCAGAAATTATCTTGACGTGTGTCTTGACTTGCCTTGGAATAAGATGACAAAGGAGCAGTGTAGTCTTAAGCGTTCAAGAAAAATACTTGATGAGGATCACGACGGCATTGAAAAGGTTAAGGAAAGAATAATTGAATACCTTGCTGTTCGAAATCTTACGGGGGCAGCGGGCGGACAAATTATTTGTCTTGTAGGCCCTCCGGGTGTGGGTAAAACATCTGTGGGAGCATCAATTGCAAGAGCGCTCGGACGAAAGTATGTAAGGGTATCGCTTGGCGGTGTTCGTGATGAGGCTGAGATCAGAGGCCATCGCAAAACTTACGTTGGAGCTATGCCCGGAAGAATAATTGAAGCTATCACAAAGGCAAAATCTCAAAATCCGCTTATACTTCTTGATGAAATAGATAAAATGTCAAACAGCACAATAAACGGAGATCCGGCTTCTGCTATGCTTGAAGTGCTTGACCCGGAACAGAATAAAAATTTCAGAGATCATTTTGTTGAACTGCCATTTGACCTTTCCAAGTGTATTTTTATTGCAACTGCAAATACTCTTGACACGATATCACGTCCTCTACTTGACCGAATGGAAATTATAGAGATGAACACATATTCGAGAGAGGAAAAACTTGCGATAGCTAAAAACCATATAATAAAAAAGCAGCTTTTAAAATGTGGAATTCAAAAGAGCAGTTTTAAAATAACCGACGACGCTATTTATGCTATAATCGACAAGTATACAAGAGAAGCCGGTGTAAGAAATCTTGAGCGTGAGATCTCCGCAATTTTAAGAAAATGTGCTAAAAAACTTGTGGAAGATACGGAGATTAAAAAAATTAAAGTTACCGCTGATAATTTATCAGAATTTTTAGGTGCTCCAAAGATTATTGGTGAAAGGTTACTTGAAAAAGACACGGTTGGAGTTGTAAACGGTCTTGCCTATACTCAGGCGGGCGGGGATATGTTAAGGATTGAAGCTTCTGTGTTTGAGGGAAGCGGAAAACTTGAACTTACAGGTTCTCTCGGAGATGTTATGAAAGAGTCAGCAAGAATTGCCCTTAGCTTTGTCCGTTCACGAGCAAAGGAACTTGGAATTGACTCTGATTTTTATAAAAATAAGGATATACATATTCACGTTCCCGAGGGGGCAGTTTCAAAGGACGGCCCAAGTGCAGGAATTACGCTTGTAACAGCAGTAGCAAGTGCTCTTTCAGGTAAAGCAGTACGCCGAGATATAGCAATGACAGGTGAAGTTACCTTAAGAGGAAATGTACTTGCTATCGGAGGACTTCGTGAAAAAACTCTTGCGGCATATGCGGCAGGAGTAAAGACAGTACTTATTCCTAAAGACAATTTGCCAAGTCTTGAAGAGTGTTCTGCTGCTGTAACCGAGAATATTAAATTTATTCCCGTTGACAGCGCAGATGAGGTTTTAAATCAGGCGCTTGTATAAAAACTCGGACTATCTTAAGGGAGAATATTATGGGACTTAATTTAAGTAACACAGAGCTTGTTATGACTGCGGGGCTTTCAAAACAGTTCCCGTCGGACAAGCTTGTACAAATAGCATTGTCAGGTCGTTCAAACGTTGGTAAAAGCTCATTTCTTAATAAGCTTGTGGGAAGAAAAAGCCTTGCCAGAGTTTCGGGTTCTCCCGGTAAGACAATTACAATTAACTTTTATCGTATAGATAAACAGTTTTATATTGTTGACTTGCCCGGTTACGGCTTTGCAAAAAGAGCTCCGCAGGATAAAGAAAAATGGTCAAAGCTCACAGATTCATACTTTACGTCTGGAACAATAAATGCTGTTGTTCAGCTTGTTGACCTTAAGGTAGGGCCAACAAAAGACGATGAAATGATGCTTGACTTTTTAAATCAAAGCGGTATACCATATATCATAATTGCAACCAAATCGGACAAGCTTAACAAAACCGAAAAAGCCACAGCTATGGCGGCGCTTAAAGTACATCCTCTTATTTATAAAGATACAGAAATAATCGCTTTTTCCGCTCACGATGGCTCAGGAAAAGATGAGGCTCTTGGAGCAATTCTTCGTCTTGTATCAGAAGCAAAAAAGTAAATTAATAATTGAAACGAGAATTAAATATGCTTTCACTTGATTTTTCTAATTTAGGAGCAACTGTTTTAGAGCTTTTACAAAGACTGATAATAGTACTGATTGCGTTAACATTTCACGAGGTAGCACACGGATATGTAGCAAAGCTTCTCGGTGATGATACGGCCGAAAGAACGGGAAGACTGTCGCTTAACCCTATACATCATCTTGACCCAATAGGTTTTTTATGTATGGTGCTTTTCCGTTTTGGCTGGGCAAGGCCTGTGCCGATAAATGCAAACAGATTTAAAAATCCCAAGGTTGGAATGGCTTTATCTGCCCTTGCAGGACCTGTAACAAATTTAATACTTGCTTTTATAATCCTTATACCTTTTGAATTATTAGCATTGCTTGTAAACAATGGGATAATTGAAATCAGCAGTAAGTTCGGCTTTAATCTCATAATGGTTTTTTCAAATTTTGTTTACAGCTTTCACTTTTTGAATATAACTCTTGCTGTGTTTAATTTTATTCCGGTGCCGCCCCTTGACGGTTCAAGAGTTTTGTATTCGTTTTTGCCAGATAAGCTTTATTTCGGTGTAATGAAATACGAAAACTATATGTCGCTTGGACTTATGGTGTTATTACTTTTGGGCCTTCTTGATAAACCGTTAACTATTGTAGCATATGCCATTTCGAATGCTATGTCATGGCTTATACCGATAGTATGATAGAGAATTTAACTTACAAGCTTGATGTCTTTGAAGGGCCGCTCGACCTGCTCCTCAAGCTTATCGATAAAAACAAGGTACAGATTACCGATATTCCGATTGCGCTTATTTTTGAGCAATATATGGAGCAAATTGAATTAATGCAGAATATGAATATGGAGATTGCCGGTGAGTTTATTGTTATGGCAAGTGAACTTATGCTTATCAAGAGCAGACTCCTGCTGCCTCGTACTGAGGAAGAAGACCCAAGGGAAAAACTTGCCCTTGCCCTTGCAGAGTATCAAAAAATGAAGCAGGCGGCAGCGTATCTCGGCGAAAGATTTCCTACATATTCCAGAAGGCTGATAAAAGATACCGACGAGGTTAAGCCGGATAAGAACAAGATTGAGCCTCAACATACAGAGGCGCTTAGAAGAGTAATGCTTTCGATGTTGCGAAATATTGATAAGCAAGAAATTGACAGAATTAATATGGAAAATGCAAATAAGCCTTTTGAAAAAATACTCAGAGCTCCGATAGTTCCTGTTTCAAGCAAGATTTTCGGAGTTTTGCGTTATCTTGTAAAAAACGGAGATACGCTTTATACGTCAATATTGCTGACAGCTAAGACAAGGAGTGAGCTTATTGCGACATTCCTTGCTGTTTTGGAACTTATAAAGAAAAACCGTATAACCTTACGGCCTGTTTCTGACGAGGACTTTGGTGAGGTTAACGACTTCAGAATTAAACTTAGTCGAGAAAAAATGAGCGGAGGTGACATACAAGATGCAGGCGAAGTCTATTCTTGAGGCAGTTTTATTTGCGGCAGGACACCCACTTTCTTATGAAACTCTTGCTGAGGCGGCAGAGTGCTTGATAAGTGAAGTCAAAGAATATCTTGACGAGATGGCACAGGAGTATCAAAAAGAGGAGAACGACCGTGGAATACAGCTTTTAATGTTCAACGATTCAGCCCAGCTATGTACTAAAGAAGTATACGCAGATAAAATTCGTGCGGCACTGGGAGTAAAAGCCGGCGGAAATCTTTCAAGAAGCTCTATGGAAACACTTGCAATAGTTGCATATCATCAACCCGTAACACGCTCATATATCGATTCAATAAGAGGAATAGATTCAAACTATGCGGTCAATAATCTGACGGATAAAGGTTTGATTGAACCGTGTGGAAATCTTGACGCTCCGGGGCGTCCTATACTTTATAAAACGACTGAAGCTTTTCTCAGAACTTTCGGAATAAATTCAATTTCCGAGCTTTCACCTGTTGAACTGTTTGCGGTCCCAGAAATAGAACCTGCAACCAAGGAATAATCTTTTTATTCTATAAGAGGAGGTGAGGCTTTGGGGTGGATAGTTTTTTTAGCTGTATTAGCATTTTTTACACTGTTGATTTTTCTTAAAATTTCTGTTTGTGTAATATCTGCAGGTGATTTTAAGCTTAAAATAGGAATCGGAATTTTCAAATTTACAATTTTTCCAAGCAAACCTAAAGAACTTCGCTTATCAGACTATAGAATTGATAAATTCAGAAAAAAGCAGAAAAAGAAGCAAGAATCAGAAAAGAATAATAAGCTTAAACGGCAAAAGAAACGGGCAGATAAAGCATCTGTAACAGAGGAAAAAACGCTTGACAAAAAGAAAATGTTTGATGGTGGTATTTCCGAAATGATTGAAAAACTAACAGATGTTGCATCTGTGTTTATCTCACGGTTTGGGAAACATCTTGTAATTAAAGTGAAAAAAGTTTATGTTTCGGTTGGCTCGTCAGACGCTGCCACCACAGCTCTTTTGTACGCCGGTGCTTGCAGTGCCGTGGTTTGTTTATTTGAACTACTTGAAACTTGTACCAATTTAAGAAAAACAAAAAATGCAATAATAAGTGTTGTACCCGATTACACAAATGAAAAAACAGTAACAGATATTGATATTACATTTTCATTCAGAGTATGGCAAATATTTGATATGTTAATAAGAACGCTAATCGTATATTTTAAGTAATAAAGGAGAATAAGAAAATGGCAGACACAAAAATTTCATCAATTATTGACACATCTCTTGAACAAATCCGCAATGTTGTTGACGCAAATACTATTATCGGAACACCCATTAATACAGCGGGTGGAACAACGGTTATTCCCGTGTCCAAGGTTATGATAGGCTTTGCTTCCGGCGGAGTTGATTACCTTAGCAAGAATATGAAAAAAGCGGCAGAGGAGTCAGGTCAGCGCCAATCTCCAATGGCAACTAATTTTGGCGGCGGCGGCGGTACCGGAATTACAGTTCAGCCTGTAGGTTTTCTTGTAATTTCCGCTAGCGGTGACGTTCAGCTTTTGAATGTATCAGCACAGCAGGGCTCCGGCGATAAAATTGATCAAATTTCAGGAATTATTGAAAAATCCCCCGAAATTATTTCAAAAATTAAAGCTATATTCTCAAAAAACAAGGACGAAAAAACCGAGTCCAAAGAGGACAAAAAGGAAGATAAGGAATAATATTTTTGAATATTAACCGCCGTTTTTACAAAGAATCGTATTGAAGCCAAGTGGCTATCTTTTACTAGATTTTATCGGACGGTTGTTTATGAAAACTATTTTTAAATTTTATATTTATCTTTTTGTTTCTTTGGCAGTTTTACCGACATTTTTGAAAACAAATATTAAAGCTCTTGATTTGTCGGCTCATTCTGCTGTATTGATAAATCAAGATGACGGAAGTATTCTTTACTCAAAAAATGAAGACATACGGCTGCCAATGGCAAGTACCACCAAAATTATGACGGCGCTGTTAGCTCTTGAATCAGGAAGACTATCAGATGAAGTACTGATAACTGCTGAAAGTGTTGGAGTTGAGGGCTCTTCCATTTACCTTGAAAAATCGGATAAGATTACGTTGGAGTCGCTTGTGTGGGCTCTGATGCTCGAAAGTGCTAACGATGCGGCTTCATCAATTGCTGTTTTTCTGGGAGGCTCTGTTGAAGGCTTTGCAGAAATGATGAATGATAAAGCAGCGGAGCTTCAGCTTAAAAATACCCATTTTACAAATCCTCACGGACTTTACGATGAGGAACATTATACCACAGCAATTGATCTTGCACGAATTTCGGCGGCAGCAATGGATAATGAATTGTTTTCGCAAATAGTGGCAACTAAAAAGCATACAATTTCCTTTACAAGCGCTCAAGGTGAGATAAAGCAGCGTTATCTCAATAATCATAATAAGATGCTCAATATGTATGAGGGTGCATCGGGAATTAAGACGGGATTTACCAAAAAAAGCGGAAGATGTCTTGTTAGTGCAGCTTCACGATATGGGGTTGAACTGATTGCAGTTACACTTAGCGCTCCTGACGATTGGAAGGATCATAAAAGTATGCTTGACTATGGTTTTTCACTTGTTGAAAGGGTTGAACTTGCAAAAGACGGAAGATATGCTTTTATTATGAAAAGTATCGGTACAAAAGAAACTGATGTTGTAATAAAAAGCAGAGAAGGTTTAAGTGTGATTTTGCGAAAATGCAATGGGGCAGAGCGAAATATATCCGAAAGGGTAATATTGCCAAAATACTTTTGGCGTCCTGTAACCTATGGTGAGATTGTAGGATATGTTGAGTTTTACGAAGAAAACAATAAGATCGGTGAAGTACCTCTTTATGCCGAGCAAACTACTAACAGAATAAGCTATGAAGATGGCTTGTTCGGAAAGCTTTTTGACTAATGACACAGTTAAGATTACAGAAATACCTTTCTGATGCAGGTATTATGAGCCGACGTGCTGCCGAGGAACAAATCTCGGCAGGCACGGTTAAGGTGAATGGTATTACTGCTACTATTGGGCAAAAAATTTGTCCCGAAACCGATGTTGTAGAATATAATGGCAAGGTTGTTAAAATCGGTTTTAAAAAATATGTTTACATAATGCTTAATAAACCTAGAGGATATGTTACAACTGCTTCTGACGAAAAGGGAAGACCAACGGTTGTTGAGCTTTGCCGTGATGTTGGTTCAAGAGTATATCCTGTTGGCAGACTTGATATGGACTCCGACGGATTGTTATTATTAACTAACGATGGTGATCTTGCAAACAAACTTACTCACCCAAGACACGAAATCCCCAAAATTTATCTTGTAACAGTTTCAGGTAAGGTTGACCGTGATACATTAAAGAAAATTAGTTCTCCTATGACAATAGACGGATATACAATACTGCCTGTTGAAACAAATGTACATTCTATTGACAATAACCCGAGATGCATTACAACAACCTTGAAAATGACTCTTTATGAAGGACGAAACAGACAAATAAGAAAAATGTGTGAGCAATGCGGACTTACAGTTAAAAGGCTTAGCCGTGTTGCAATCGGGGATATAAAGCTTCAAGGGCTAAAAAGCGGTTGCTGGAAGCATCTTACAAAAAATCAAATAGAGTATTTAAAAAATACAAGTGAAAAAAATAAAAAATAGCTGAGGTTAAAATGTTAATTATAAAACCGATTCAGGATAAAGCTCAACAAGAGGAGCTTTGCGTAAAGTGTAATATAAAATATAACCCTGATCTACTCGCATACGGTGCGTGGGTAAGTGATGAATTTGTCGGTATATGTCAGTTTTGTCTTGGTAAAGAGGCACATATTGTTGATCTTGCAAAAGCTACAGGTACAGATGATACTGAGGCGATGTTTATAATGGGGCGTCAGACGATGAATTTTATTGATCTTCACGGTGTTCACTTTGCTTATTTTGAAGGCAACTGCGATGAATCATTTATAAAATGGCTTGGATTCAAAAAAGATAATGACGGTAAATGGTCAGCTGATTTAGAAACTTTTTTTAAATCTCCCTGCAGTGCTGATAAAAAATAAAATACAGAAATATAAATTTTTTTCGGAGATTAAAATGAATAGTACATATAGAATTAAAAAGTTTATATCTTTCTTGGTAATTATTGCTTCTATTGTTTGTTTAATCAGTGTTTGCGGCTGCAGTAATGAAATGATTGATTACCCTTTTGGAATCGAAACAGTTCCATATCCAAATGATACCGATAATAAACAGAATGGTGAAACAACAAAAGATACAAGTTCTCCGTATGTTGAACCCCCGAAGGAAACAAGGATATCCTTTATTGCAACGGGAGATAATATTATCCACGAAAATGTTTTCCTTGATGCTCGTTCTCGTGCAAAAGACGGTGAAGCATATAATTTTTTCGATATGTATACTGACGGGATCAAGGCTTTAATTGCAAATGCAGATATTGCATTTGTTAATCAGGAAACACCTATTTGCGGCGACGAGCTTGGTGTTTCCGGATATCCGAAGTTTAATTCTCCTGAAGCTGTCGGCGATACATTAATTGATCTTGGTTTCGATATTGTTAATATTGCTAATAATCATATGCTTGATAAAGGTGAAAAAGGATATGAGGGGCAGCTTGATTATTGGGATAAACGTGATATTATGCAAATCGGCGGATACCGTAATAAGTCCGACTATGAAAATATTCGTGTTTATGAAGAAAAAGGTGTTAAAATAGCGTTTATTAGCTACACTTTTATAAACTACGGTATTAAGTTGCCGTCTTCAAGTGAGCTTTATGTACCATATACAGAACAGAATGAAATTGTCAGTATGACTAAAAAAGCCGGTGAAATTGCAGATCTTGTATTTGTTGTAATGCACTGGGGAGAAGAGTATAAATTCAGACCGTCAAAGAGTCAAATTACCCTTGCACAAGCGATTACAGAGGCGGGTGCAGATGTAATTATAGGCTCTCATACTCACTCAATTCAGCCTGTGGAATGGCTAACTGCATCTGACGGCAGCAAAACTCTTGTGACTTATTCACTAGGAAATATTTTGTCAACCCAGTACAATAACTTCAGTCTTGTCGGAGGAATTATTTCCTTTGATATAGTTAAAAATGATGGCGGAATATCTATTGAAAAACCTATATTTAATCCTGTTATAACTCATTATAACCAAAATAGACTCGGTCTTCAGGTATATATGATGGAGGATTATTCGGAAGATCTTGTAAAGCTTCACGGAAATCCACGATATGGTGAAACTGCAGAGGGTCGTCAGTGGACTATGGAAAAAATACGTAGTTTGGTAACTGATAATGTATCTCGTGAGTTTTTACCGGATTTTCTCAAATAAAAAGGAAGGCGATAATTAATGCTTGAGAGCATAATATACAGCGTAAATACAATAATGCCTATATTTTTGCTTGTTGTACTTGGCGCTGTGCTTGGTAAATTTCGATTTTTTGGCGAAGGATTTTTGACAGTCAGCGATAATCTTGTTTTTAAAGTGTGTCTTCCTTGTATGCTTTTTGTAGATATTGCAACAGCAAATTTATCAAAAGCTTTTGACGGAAAACTGATTTTATATTCAATTATTATGGTTACTGCTGGATTTATTGTGTCAAGCATAATAGTGCCTGTTTTTGTAAAAGACAATGCTAAAAGAGGGGCATTTATACAAGGAACATATCGCTCAAACTCAGCAATAATCGGTGTTACTATGGCCTTTAATATGTTTGGCGACAGCGGTACTGCTGCTATGGCTACAATACTTCCTTTTGTTGTTGCACTGTATAATGGTTTTGCGGTTGTTACTCTCAGTGTTTATGCGCCCGATGAAGTTAAACTTTCTTTCAAACAGCTTGTATTGAAAATCTTCAAAATGGTAATTACAAATCCATTGATTATTTCTATTGCCCTTGCAATTTTGTGGGCACTTACAGGACTTTCACTTCCTACAGCTGCTGAAAAGAGCCTTAATTATTTATCCGGAATGGCAATGCCACTTGCTCTTTTAAGCCTTGGCGCAGGATTTAAGGTTGCTTCGCTTAAAGGAAGAATAGGACTTGCTGTTTGTACATCTGTTATTAAAACAATAATAGTTCCGATGGTTGCTGTTATCGGCGCTGTATTATTAGGTTTTCGTGGGATATCCCTTGGAGTTGTTTTTATTGTGTTTGGAGGGCCAACGGCCGTTTCAAGCTACATAATGGCAAAACAAATGAAGAGTGACCACGAACTTGCCGGTCAAATTTTACTTATTTCCACTCTTATGAGTGTTTTTACTTTATTTTTCGGCACATTTATACTTAAGGAATTTAATTTGATATGAAGCTTATTATTGCGGAAAAGCCCAGTCTTGCAAGGTCAATAGCTGCTGCACTTGAAGATAATAATACAAAACAGAAAAAAATGAACGGTTTTATTTCTGTTGGTGAATATCTTGTAACGTGGGCGTTTGGACACTTGTTTTCACTTGAAGATATTGAGCATTATACGGGAGCAGCTCCTAAGCAAAAGTGGACTATGGAGGGGCTTCCGTGCTTTCCTGATGAGTTTTCATATAAGCTTCGTGAGTCAAAGGTATCTGACGATGGTGCAGCAAAACAGTTTGAAATAATAAAAAGTCTATGTAACCGTAATGATGTTGATACTATAATAAATGCCGGTGACTCTGACAGAGAGGGCGAGATTATTGTCAGACTGTGCATAATGAAATCTTTCGGATTATCTCCGTCATCTCCCTTTACAGTAGAGGGGAAAAAACTTGCACGGCTCTGGCTACCCGACCAAACTGCAGAAACTATCAGAGCTGCCGCGGCAGCTCCGCCCGATGAAGCTGATTATGATAGGTTGGCGGGAGAGGGATTTGCCAGAACATATATGGACTGGCTATACGGTGTAAATTTAACCAGATATGCAACTTTGCGTTCCGGATCGATGCTTCGGGTTGGAAGGGTTATTGTTCCTATTGTAAGGGCAATTTGTGAGCGTGACCGAGCTATCAGGAATTTTGTTCCTGAAAAGTATTATCAACCAAGGTCAGCCGAATTTACAAATGGTGAAGAGGTTGAGCTTTTATCAAAGGTTAAATTTGACTGTAACTCCTTTATGGACTGCAGTAAAAAATGCAGCTTATATAACAGCCTCGGAGCAGTTGTTACAGAGGTTAAAAACAAAAAAGATACTCTAAATCCGGGAAAACTTTGGTCGCTGTCTAAACTGCAAAGCTTCCTCGGTAAAAAGCATAAAATGTCAATGGCACGTTCTCTTGAGGTGTTGCAAAAGCTTTATGAGGAAGGGTATGTAACATACCCCAGAACAAATTCCGAATATTTGGCTACGGCTGAAAAGGAAAAGATTAACAGAATACTTTCTCAAACAAGAAAGCTTGGATATCCCGTAAAGTTTAAAGATAGTAAAAAAATATTCGATGACAGTAAAATCGAAGCGCACTCAGCGCTCACACCAACCACTAAAATTCCCGACAAAAACAAACTTTTACCTGATGAGGCAATTGTTTACGGTGCCGTACTGCGTCGATTTGTCGCTGTATTTTGTGAATATGACGCCATAGTAAATAAAACCGAAATAAAAATCAGTGTTGGAAATCCTGCGGAAAATGGGGAAGAATTTACGCTCAAAGGCACTGTAATGATTGAACAGGGTTGGACA
>JAZNAB010000033.1:0-3156 GCA_045586285.1 Candidatus Flemingiibacterium sp.
AGACGCTTCTTCGGAGCTGTCAGTGATAGATGCTTCTTCAGAGCTGTCATAGGACCCTACAGCGGAGTTTTCGGGCTTATCTTCGATAGTATCCTTACAGCCGGTAAGGAATACGGTGGCAAGCATCATAAGTGCCAGAACAATGCAAAAAATCTTCTTAGTCATAATACGACTCCTTGTTTTAATTTGTTTGGTTGTTTCGTTTCCTCCACAAGCTTTGTTACATTATATCAAAAAAACATAAGGCTGTAAAGGATAAAAACAGCAAAATACGCAGACTTATTTTACTGTTTTTGTTGTATTATTCACTTTTTGATTACTTATTACTTCCAATTTTGAACCCTCCGCCCGTTTGCCATACCAAAAAAGATGCCGTTATTTAGAATAATATTTCCAAAGATTTGCCAAGGAGTGTTTCGCTTTTCTGATTTTCTCTATTTCGTCGAAAGTATACAAATCGGTGACTGCAGAAGAATAGATTTCAAATTTTTTACAATCCAAATAAAAGCCATACTCTTTTTCACTTATATAAACAATGTTTTGTAGACTGTCTTTTACCAACTCTCCAACGAAGAATTTATAGGCAACGCCACTTTGAGGTTCCCTCATATATCCCAAAAGGAATACCCTGTTTTCTTCGCAATTATATTCAATAGCCGTCAAAACAACATTGTAATCACTATATAGAACTCTCTTCTTCAAAGAAAAATCTGATGTATCATATACGGAAAGTGCAGTTTTACAACTGTCGATATGTCGTTCTATATTATAAAACTCTGTGCAGTCGGGGGAAAAGCAAAAATTATCATCCTGCGAACCGTTAACTTTTGAAAAACGGAATTTTTTTATAAGTGTGTAAGATACAAGCGAATAAACCGCAAGCCTACCTTCCGTTGACTTCACAACAAAAATTTTTCCATCAGGTGAAATCATAGGAGAATAAGCATATCTCAAATCCTTGAATTTTGCAAGTTCTTTGCCGTCTTTGTCATATAAATAAACTGTTTGTCCTGTGCAGCCAACGGAATATTCACCGTTTGAGGTAAAGCCTACAAAGTTTCTCATCTTTACACCGTCATTCATTTGTTTTTTGAAATTCATCGTAATCTCGGAGTAATTTTGGTTCTTATCAAATCAAGTATGCCATTTCTAATTATCCATATTTCGCCCAAAGTCATAAATCCAAGTAGAATCGGAATGAAAAACAGCAACACAAAAAATATCCAACGTTTGTTAATAATTGTTTTCTTCATTTGTTTTCCTTTGCAGTGTTGATTGAAGTTATTATATCAAACTTTTAACTAAAAATCAATGATATTACTTCCCTTAATTCTTTTCCCTCCGCCCGTTTGCGGTGCCCGAAATTTTGCACTACCGTGCAAAATTTCGACCGCTGCACCCAAAACTCCTCGCTGTATCCGCCACAGTCACGTGTTCCCCAAAACTCTCTTTGTTCGTTTCGGGGACCCCTATGCGGCGCTTCGGAGTTTTGACCTCCGAGTTATTCGCCCTTCGGGCTCATAACCCGTCGGTCATCGCACCAACCACACTTCAGAACCAAAACGAAAAACCACCCTGTTTGGGTGGTTTTTCATTTTGAGTAGAGGTGCCGAAAAAGATACACCAACATATACTAACTGATTTTAATGTACCAGAGACTCACCCACGCTATCTATCCAATGTGTTAAGCTCTGCCGCACGCAGGAAACCCGACGCAGCATAAATTTTATAGCCGCCTACTACTGCGCCGTTGTCGATTTCTGCTGCTTTCTCTCCTCTTTGCTCACACACAAGCTTAGGCACGGGATTGATTATTATAATCTTGGGGTTTTCCGATTCGTAAGCAAATTTGTATGCCTTTGCACGCTGATGCAACACAGTTCCACGCATACTGATGGTGTGTATAAAAGCCAATTCCCCGCCTTGCGATATAACAATTGGAGATTTTCTTTTTCGTGCAGAAATAAGCTTACAGGAATAAACCTTTTCGCCTACCGTTATATTAAAGCTTTCGTCTTTTAAAAACATAAACAGCGAAATATACGGGTATTGTATTTTTGAAAGGGTATAGCCTTTTTCAGCGCATATTTTCTTAAGACGGCGCAAAAAGGACATACGCTTAAAGATAGCACGGAAAAACCTATAAACAAAAGGCAAACACAGCAATATAGCAATAGCGATGACATAACCTACTGTTAATGACCTATATACAAGCATAAAAATCGGCGACAAAAGGGGAACTGCAAATATAATAGCACACGCACCTCCGCCGTAAGCTATACTCGCAAATACGGTTTCTTGGTTTGCTTCTTTTTTGCTGTAATTAGCAGGATTTTTATTTTCCCTCCATTGCTTGTAAGCAGAAAGATGGGCTAAAACTGCTACCACAAAAAGTATCGGAAGAAGAATCGCAAGCCAAAGAAGCTTATCCGCAAAAGTGTCTGTATTTGTTAACACCGCCAATGCCTTAAGCGTCCAATCCAGTGGAGCTAAAACATAAAGTAAAGCTATAATAAATGCTTTTATCCAAAACTCCGGTTGACTTACCAAAAACATAAGGCTGCTTTTAAGTGAAGAATCTACATTCTTTTCCCAAAAGCTTTCTCTAAGCGATCCGTTATAGGTGACAGTTATCCTAATAAACGAATACGATGATAACAACAGCGCTGCGATGCAAACATAAGCCGGCAGGTTTGCTAATCTACTTCCATCATAAGCTTCTCTCATAAAATAGCGTGGAACAAAAAACAAAAACTGCGGTATGGCAATAAGCGCCACCGTTATATCAAACAATGTATCAAAAAAAGTGAAAAGCCTTTTAGCCATTTTGTCTCCTCCACGCTATACATAAACATCATTCCTTTATTCAAAAATCTTCATTTCGTATGAAAGCTCTGCAATCTCTCGTTTGGTTCGGGAATATAATCTAAAAATATACGCCAACATCACACTGCAAATGATACCGCAAACAATCAAGGCAAGAGATAATATACACCCCATCAAATCATCTCTTATGATTTTATATAATTCTTCGGGAGCAAAATGCAGTATTTTTATAATAGCAGGGACAGTATATAATCCCGGCAAAGTTGAAACCGCAGCTCCGGTAAGCAAAATGCCAATCTCACGTTTTCTGGAAATGTTTAATTTCTTTTT